>CAYSAH010000400.1:0-4047 GCA_964428945.1 uncultured Bacteroidaceae bacterium
ATCCACAAAATAGGGAGATAACTTTTTCCAGGTTTCTTTGAAATTTGACATTACCAAACAGCTTTACATGAAATTAAATGCTATTTGGTATATCAACCTGTATGAAAATGAATATTTTAACAAAAAATATCTTAACACGCCAGGTAAATTTATTGAAACGAGGATAGCAAGTGCGGCATACAGGCGGAATTTAAATCAAAACTATAATGCCATTCTGGGATACAATACGCATTTTGGAAAAAACAATATCAGTGCTGTGGGCGGTTTTGAGTATATCGACAACTTCTCCTATAGTATGAATGCCTCAGGACGCGGAGCAACATCTGATGATTTTATTAATCTGCAATATACCACCGCCCTAGTGCCGGAAGGGCAGACAAGTACAACCAGGGACATGAGCACCTATCATACACAGGAACGCATAGTGTCAGGTTTCATTAACGCTTCTTACGATTATGAAGCCAGATACTTACTTTCTTTTTCAGGCCGGTATGATGGTTATTCAAAACTAATTGATAACAAATGGGGATTTTTCCCCGGGGTAAGTGCAGGATGGAATATTTATAAGGAACAGTTCATGGCAGATTATCTTAATGTAATTTCCTATCTGAAAATTAGGGCAGGTTATGGCCAGAACGGGAATGTGAATCTGGTTGCCGGACCCTATGACTTACAGGGAAATTATGGCAACACACCCGATTACAACGGAAGTTATGGCATATTAATAAACAACCTTCCTTACCCCGGATTAAGATGGGAAAAAACCACATCAACCGACATTGCAATTGATGCAGGTATCTACAATAACATGCGGTTATCTGTTGGCTTTTTCAATAAAAAGACATCTGACCTGCTTGCTAGTGTACCCTTACCAACTTCCTCCGGAGTTGGCAACATGTTAACTAATAATGGAAGCGTCCGCACTAGAGGATTGGAATTAGAACTTCAATACAATTTGATCGACACAAAGAATATTACATGGAAAATCGGAGGTAATGCTACATATCTCCGATCAATGATTTTATCATTGCCTGATAATGGAAATGAAAATAACCGTCAGGGCGGCATTCAGGTATATGACCCGAAAACAGGCGACCTCATATGGGTAGGGGGATACCAGGAAGGTCAGGAATATGGCCATATGTATAGCTATCAGGCCATGCATATAATTCTTGATAATGACGATCTGCAGAATTATGCTGATTATATTGATAAGGTACCACCAAAGGCTATATATGGTCCAAATGCTTACAGTCAGCTTACTGATGATCAGAAAAAAAACGCACAAATGCTTGCTCCAGGCGACATGATATGGAAGGATGTTAACGGAGATAACATGATTGATGCTTATGACCAGGTAAAGCAGGGGAATGCGGTGCCCAAATGGATAGGAGGTATAAATACTTCCTTTAAATATAACGGATTGGAATTATATGCACGATTTGACTACGCTGCAGGTTATATTGCTTACAACGGCCGTAAAACATGGTATATGGGTATGTCACAAGGTACTTTCAATACTATTGATGCTGTTTGGGACAGCTGGACTGAAGATAATCCCGATTCCAAATATCCAATTTATCAATATGCAGACCAAAATTATAAGAGAAATTATACAAGAGGCAGTTCCCAGTTTTATCAAAATTCCAGCTATTTATGTGCCCGTGAAATAACTCTTTCCTATAGTTTCCCAAAGGCATTAATTAACAGTGTTCTATTACAAGACCTGACTCTTTCCCTAACGGGACAAAATCTGTTTTATTTGACAAGCAACGATATGTATACCCCTGAATATGGGGCAAACATTAATAGCGGTTATCCGGCGCCAAGAAGTGTACTTTTTGGTCTAAAAGCTATTTTTTAATTATACAATAACTTATAAAATCATAAATATCATAGAGATGAAAAAAATTAAAATAATAATAGTTTTAGTTATATTATCAACTATAACTGCCTGTGATGTCTTGGATTTAAAACCTGCCGACTTTTATAGCTTTGAAAATTACTGGACGAATAAGGACCAGGTCGAACGTTTTTTAAACGGATTGCACAACCGACTAAGAATGAGGCAATCAGCACTTCTTATGTTGGGTGAATTCAGGGGAGGTCTGATGGATGGGTCAGTAAGTTCGGTTGTAGGCCAAACAAAATATGATATACCTGTAATCGCGAATACATTGTCTGAGATAAATCCCGGCATAACTGAATGGGGGAATCTTTATATGGATATATTACAGATAAATCATGCTTTAGATGCCCTGAATAACAAAGTTGACTTTTTAAATCAGGCTGAGAAAAACAATTACCTTGGGATGTTATATGGTTTACGTGCCTTCTATTATTTTCACCTATTGCGTTCGTGGGGAGGCGTTCCGCTACTTGATTCTCCTGATGTTCTATCGGGTATATCATCACCTTCTCAATTGAACAAGGAAAGGTCATCGGAAACAGAAATAATGAATTTTATTAAATGAGACATTGCAAAAAGTGAAGAATATTATTCTGATGATAACTTCTCATTCCATCCACTTCACAAACAGTCGTTTTGGTCAAAATCAGCTACGTATTGTCTGAAAGCTGAGGTCTATTTGTGGAGTACGAAAGTAAAACCCATCGGAGCATCTGCTGTTTTTTCTACTGATCTAAACGGAGACCTTAACAAGGTAATTAATGCATTAAACCTGATTGAATCCCAAAGTTCAGCAATTTCTCCGTTTGAATCTGTCTTCGCTTCCAATAATAAAAACAATGCAGAAATTATCTTCTGTATAAGATATTCATTGAATGAGGCAACAAACGGATTCAGTCAATACTTATATCCCTATGCAACCGGTCTGCAGGGGTATACAGATGTAAACGGAGTCCCTTTTACTGATTATGATCCACTTAATGCCACAAACGGTGCCTTAAGGTACGAATATAAATGGTCATTTTTTGAATCTCTGTCTCCAAATGATACCAGGAAACAAACAACTTTTATGGATTTTTATAAGGATCCGATTAAAGGAATCAGTATGAAAAAATTTCTTGGAGAACTGGAAGGAGATATTCGGCAGTATACAAGTGACTGGCCTATTTACAGGCATATGGATATTGTTTTAATGTTGGCAGAGGTTTATAACGAACTTGGCAACGAAGTCCAGGTCAAAAAATATATTGACCAAGTTCGGCAAAGAGCATATGGCGATAGTTTTCCAACATTTACATATACTACAAAAGCAGATGCCGAAGAAGCTATTTTAAGAGAAAGAGCTATCGAATTTGTTGCAGAAGGTAAATATTGGTATGATGTACGCAGAATGAAAGGAGGCGCTGATGCGTTATTGCAAGTAGAGAATAACGAGCAGCGGTTGTTATGGCCTGTTGATGCCTCTGTCCTTTCACGTGATCCCTTGGTGAATCAGACTCCTGGGTATTAATTGCAAACAAGGAGTTAAAATCGACTTGAGAAAAGTTTAGTTTTAATAAATCAGTAAGCAATAATTAAATAACAGATAAATCGAAAAACTCTTTTATACTGAAGTATACAGACAACGATTCGGAATTGACGCCAATCCAAGGATGCTAATCGAAGATACAGAGGAAAGATTTTCGATTATTCATAGGTCATTTTTTGATGAATTGAAGGCTTCGAGCCTTCAATTCTCTTAATTTCAATATTTTCAACGCTCAGTTAAGCAGATCGAAATGAACAAGTTTTCAGTTTTATTTTTTTTGACAATCCTTTTTTACGCATGCGGAAATGAAGAGAAATCTCCTGAGATCAATGCCAGTTCAATCCACCTGAATCGCGTTCCCTTATTTGTTGACCGTAACAATCCGGAGGTGCTGCACCTTCAAATTTCAGTTCCCGACACAGGGAAAACGTACCAGTTAGCCACTGCAACATTTTATTTTGGTGGAAACAGTAGCCCGGGAATTCTGGAATCAGTGAAAGCAAAACACTTAAAAAACGGCAAAGAGCAATTCGAACCGGTTTCCAGAAGTGGCTTACAATTTAAAGATAATCAGGCGGTTTGGTCGAAAATGATCGGAGATATGCCGCAC
>CAYSAH010000401.1:0-4041 GCA_964428945.1 uncultured Bacteroidaceae bacterium
AAAGCTGGCGAAAGAGTTTTTGTTGCAGTTGTATTCTTCTCCGATTGTTTCTCCAAGGGAGGCAGAACAAAAACTTGGGGTTACGGCAGCAACTACAAACCGCTTAATAAGCGAGTTGGAAAAACTTGGTGTTTTGCAGGAGAAGACCGGATACGCCCGGAATCGACTGTACGCACTCCATGAGTATCTGGAAATATTCAGGTAGTAGCACGCGGGTTCTCCAATGGGTGGAAAAAACGGAGGCACTGACCACCCGGTGCAGGAATAGTGATCCTAATGCAAGTGTCATTTAATCAATCTGATAAGATGGTCAACAAAAATCGGCTTGAGATGGTCAATTAGTCCGTTTTTTCCAGTCAGGTACATAAACCCGTTCTTCATTGGGATGTAGGTTATATCAATCGCCCAGACCTGATTTGGACGCTCTATCTTTAACCCTTTCAGCAAATATGGATGAATGTATTTCTTCAAACCAAGTTTGCTCAAATTCTTCTTTGGATAAATGGCCATAAACCCCAGTACCCGAAGTAACCTGCGAACCCGCTTATGATTGACCACAATGCCCAGGGCAAACAGAAAATCCTGCATCCGTATTACCCCTTCTGTGGGGTGCTTCAAATAATGCTCATCCATTAATCGCATCAATTCAAGGTTCTCAGGCTTTTCTCCTTTGGGCTCATAATACAACCCGCTCCTGTGAACAGATAACAACTCACATTGTCTGCGTATACTCAAAGAACTCTTACTGTCAACAAGATCCCGACACTGCTTTACAGTCCGAGCTTTCTTGCAGTTTTTTTTAAAAAGTCATTTTCTATCTCTAACTGCTCAATCTTGGCATAAAGCTTCTCAGGATCAACTTCTTTCTCCTCTGATTGCTTACCTTCAAATGCTGCTGAAGCATTTTTTAGAAACTCCTTCTTCCATTTACTGATCATGTTCGGATGAACTTCAAATCGATTGGACAATGCAGCTATTGGTTCCCGCTCCTTGAGCGCTTCAATTGCTACTGTCGCCTTAAAGGCACTCGAAAATTTTCTTCTTGATCTTGTCATAACTACTGGTTAAATTTAATGTTTAAATTTCAACTTAACCAGTGGTCCTAAATTTGGGTAGTATTATAGATGACTTTGGTAATATGACCAAAAGGGAGGATGTGACAAATTCACTGAAAGAAGAGTTTGAGTACGATCCCATGAATAGACTTAAATTAATAGAATATTATGAAAGCGGGATACATCAATCAAATGATGATATAACTTTGACCTATGACGGTGCAGGTTATGGCAATATGACCAATAAGTCTGATGTAGGTGATTTTATTTATGAGAAGGGATTAGTAGATGGAGGAACAGCAGGCCCACATGCCCTGACCAATATTATCAATACTGTTGGTAGTCTGCCAAGGAATCAGGATATTGCTTACAATTCCTTTAATAAGGTACAGTGGGTACAGGATACTTTGGCTAATGACGAACTTTTAACATTAAATATTACATATGGTGTTGATAACCTAAGAAGACAGACTGTTTGTACAAATAGTGGTAGCGGTTATGCAACAAAGACAAAATACTTCTTCGGTGATTATGAGGAGATACACACTTATGGAAGCTCCAGGTATTATAATTACGTTTATGCCCCAACGGGTCTATGTGCCATCTATGAGGCAGATGTATCAACAGGAAGTAATGACAAACTCTGGCATGTAAACACAGATCATCTGGGTTCAATTACATACATGATTGATGCAGATAATAGCAGCAATACAAAGGAATATAGTTTTAATGCATGGGGAGTACAGCGGAATCCTGATGACTGGATGGTATCAGACCCGAATCCGCTCTATGCAGATAAAGGCTTTACTGGTCATGAGCACTTGTCAGATTTTGTTCTTATCAATATGAATGGCAGGGTGTATGATCCCATTCTGGCAAGGTATCTGAGTCCTGATCCATATGTTCAGATACCTGGAGTTAGAGGTGGATTTAACAGGTATAGTTACTGCCTGAATAATCCGCTGGTGTATACAGATCCTGATGGGGAGATTATCTTCACAACAATCTGTACTCTGGTTCCAGGCTTACAGCCCTTTATTCCAATTGCAATTGGTACAGATATTGGTTGGATGACAGGTGGAATACGTGGCGCTAAAGCTGATGACATGACTTTCTGGGGTGGAGCGTGGCGTGGAGGTCTAGTTGGAGCTGTTGGCGGAGGGTTATCTATGATCGGGGGAGGCACATTTGTAGCAAATGTTGCCTGGGGAATGACAGAAGGAGCAATTACTGGAGGTCTAGATGCTGCATTATGGGGGAAAGATGTTGGTGAGAGCATGCTCTATGGCGCTGCTATTGGAGGTGCATTTGCTTTTGGTCAATCCACAATTGAAGCCCTTAAAAATTTTGATGCTGGATATGGATTCAGAACAAATGAAGGAGTAATGAAGAATCTTTTTAATGATGGCGAATATGAAAAACTTATCTTTTATACAGAGTTGCGTTATGGTTTAAACAAGACATTGGATCGTGAGTCTGTTTGGATAACATATGAAGATCCCCCAGCTTATGATACAGATATTGGAACAGCATTAGAGGCATTTTACGAGTATGAGAAATATCCGGCTTATAGTCATGCACCAACGGGAGATATTGTATTTCGTGATGGAGCATTCGAATCTTTAAACAGTTTTAAAGCACACATGCTGCATGAATTTGGACATGTTAATCTAGATAGAAATGGAATTATTCCATTTTATAAAGGCGATCCCTATTTATTAAAGGATGGCTTATCAGGATATAAAACCGAGCTTTATAATTCTGGACTTTTTCATATTAGCCCAAGTTATCTTAAACAATCAAATCTATATTGGAATGATTTTGGAATAAAGAAATGGTTTTATGCAACTCCTCGAAGATTTCCATTTTTTATCATTAAATAGCCTTAAATGATGAAAATATCTACAATTGTATTCATTCTTACTCTCAACATGTTCTCTTTAAGATGCTTAGGTCAATATGATCAATTGACATTCTTGATATCTCTACAGGAAAGCAAATATAAGACTTGCGATAAAAGAATTTCTCTTGACATTCGTAACTCATCTCTTGATACACTGTTTATTAGCAATCCTGAGAGCAATTTGACCTTTCTTCCTATAATCAGACAATCAGACAGCCTTGTGGCTTGCCCAATTGGAAGGCCAAATCCATTAGATTTAATAGATATGAGAGAGATTATACCCGGCGAGATTTTACACATATACACAATAGGCTCATTAAATTATCTAATAAGATGTTGCAGAACAAATGAACCAATTGAATTGAGCTTTGTGTTTAATGGTCTTGTTGCTGATTCCAAAGGTAATATTTTGCCAGATAGCATTTTTGGATCACTAAATGTATTTGACAATTCCTTAAATAGGATTAATCGGGCAAGAAAGGGGAAAGGCTATTTTTATAATCTTGAAACCAATATTTGTATTATAGAGCCATAGGTTATTCTTGTTTTCTTTTTGTAATCATACCTAAACACGTTCTTTGAAAAGAAACTAGGACCCTGGTCATTGAAAAGCTGGGAGAAAATCATTGATTTTGGGTTTACCGGTATACTTACGTGTTGAATAATCCACTCATTTATACGGATCCCGATGGAGAAATTATTTTTACAACTATCTGTACGTTGGTTCCTGGCTTGCAGCCCTTCATCCCAATCGCAATGGCAGTGGATTTTGGAATTAGATTTGGAATCGATTATGCAAATGCGCAATCCAGAGGATTAAGTACAGGAGAGTCATTAGTAAATGCAGGTGTAAATGCTGGAATCGGACTTGTCACACAAAGTATAGGTGTGCCTGGGATTATTCCAAATGCTGCCTTACATGCAGGTATGAATGTTGCTGGAAATGTAATTTCTAATACAATTTTGGGAGAAACATTCTTTGAGAATTGGGGACCATCTGCTATAACTGGTGGAATTTCTGGTGGACTTTCGGGGTATAGTATGTCAAAGGACCAGGGATTAAATTATTGGTGGGGAACAGAT
>CAYSAH010000402.1:0-4036 GCA_964428945.1 uncultured Bacteroidaceae bacterium
AGGGATAAATAATGAAACAATCAGTAATTCCTGGCTGGCAGAGAACATTCAGCAGGGACATGGTCCTTTAGGTGCAGTTTATCCCGATGTTTCCTGGGGAATGGAAGGAGACACACCTGCCTTTCTATCCTTGATATTGAATGGACTGAATAATGCCGAACATCCTGAATGGGGTGGCTGGGGCGGCCGCTATGAATTGTATATCCCGGATCTTTCAAAGCAAAAAAAAGGAGACTCAGGGGTACCCCTTGAGCCTGAAACCAGGAAAATCTGGACTAACGCTGCAGATAACTACACTCCCGATATCCAAAATGAATATGGAAGGACTGTCAAAAAAGATTCACAATCCTTCCATGATAATAAAGTATCCTTATGGCGCTGGAGGGATGATTTTCAAAGCGATTTTGCTGCCCGCATGGACTGGTGTACAAAAGCGTACGAAGAAGCCAATCATAAGCCGGTCGTTGTATTAAGTCATCCGGAGGAAATCACGGTAAAATCAGGACAGGGTTTCGGCCTGGATGCATTTAATAGCAGCGATCCCGATGGCGATAGTTTCAGTTTTTTATGGTTCAATTACCCGGAAGCCGGAAGTTTAAAAACTGAAATAAAAATTAATGGTGCGGAGAATGCACATGGTTGTTACATAATTGCCCCAAAGGTTGATAAGGAAGAAACTGCCCACTTTATCGTGAAAGTTACGGACAAAGGAGAACCGCAGCTAAGCTCCTATAAAAGGATAATTGTGAAGATTATACCATAAGATTCTTTTTCTTAATCAGCAAATCAGGGGATGAATTATCTTCCAGAAGACCTGAGGCTGTCTAAAAAGTCAAATTGACTTTGAGACTGTTAGCATATTGTATTCAACTTTCCTGGGCCTTGCCCAATTGCAGCCAGCAGGGTAAGCTCACCGAAGGAAAACCTTCCTACTATCTTTTTTGTGAAGGATATTATGATAATTTTGTTATTTCTGAATCTGAACAATTGAAGTGATCAATGAATCCTATTGTATCCATAATAAAGACCCTGTTTTTACTTTCCTTCTTTCTGACGCTCTCCTGCACGCAGAAAGTAAAGGAAGGGGATTCAAAGACAGTAAAACCGCTTACGGTACTGTCATCAAAACTCAAAACCAGCCTGAATGCATATTCATTTAATGCTCCACTCATGGATACATCCATGGACCTGGACGATTTAATGGAATACTGCGCCAAAAGAAACTTCGATGCTGTTGATATTACCGCTTACTATTTTCCAGGCTATCCGGACGTCCCATCCGATGAATATTTATATCACATTAAACAGAAAGCTTTTTTATTGGGACTGGAAATCAGTGGAACCGGTGTTCGCAACGATTTCACAAATCCTGATCCCCTGAAGCGGGCGGAGGATGTTGCAATGGTGAAAAACTGGATCATTGCTGCTGAAAAACTGGGTGCACCGGTAATCCGGATATTTGCCGGTAAGAGCAATACAGAAGGATATACACGAGAGGAAGTGCTGAACTGGCTGGTGGCTGATGTAAAGGAATGTGTGGAATTTGGAAAAGCCCATGGGGTGATGATCGGAATTCAGAATCATCATGATTTCATAGAAAATGCAGATCATGTAATTGAAATTATTGAAATGGTCGATTCAGAATGGTTAGGATTGATCCTTGACACGGGGAGTTTCCGGACAGGTGATTCCTACGCACAAATAGAAAAGTCCATACCGTATGCCATAAACTGGCAGATCAAGACAAAGATCTATATGGACGGTGTGGAGGAAGATGTTGATTTAATTAAATTATTTGAAATCATTAAAGCATCAGGATACAGGGGATATATACCAATTGAAACGCTCGATCCGGGAGATCCGGTACCGCTTGTCGATCAGTTTTTATCGGAAGTGGTCGAAGCAATTTCAGAAGTATATTGAATTTGGGTCACTGGGTCCAAATCTGATCAGCGTTTAAGCAGTACTATACTAAAACAACATAAGGAACAATTATGAAATCACGACTGGTTTACCTTCTCATTGGAATCTTAATCCTCTTAGCTTCTCCAACTATGAATGCACAATCTGCCTGGTCCCAAATCGGGTCCTTTGAACATCTGTCCGATATCGGATCTCCGGCAAGTCCGGGAAAAGCCGGATACTATGAGCCCGGCCAGACTTACCATTTGAGTGCCTCGGGCTCGAACATCTGGTTTGATCATGATAGTTTTTCCTTTCTATGGAAAAAGATGAATGGTGATTTCATCGTCCAGGCACAATTTAAATTTATCGGAGAAGGGCATGAACTGCACCGCAAAACCGGGATCATGTTTCGAAAAAACAAGGATGCAGACGCTCCAATGGTAGCTTGCACTATTCATGGGGATGGACTTACCTCTCTGCAATACAGACGAGAAAAGGGAGGAGACGTAGAGGAGGTCTCTTTCGAAATGAAGGGCCCGGATGTATTACAACTGGAAAAGAAAGGAAATACCTATACCATGTCTGTCGCCCGCTTCGGGGAAGTTTACCAGGCAGAAACACTGGAAGGACTGGATATTGGCGATGAACTGATGGCCGGACTTTTCCTGTGCTCCCACAATGATGATTTTGTTGAAGAAGCGGTTTTCCGGAACGTGAGAGCCTACTCCCCTGCTCCTGCCTCCCTTGTTCAATACCAGGAATACCTTCCCAGCCTTCTCGAAATCATGGATGTTGAAAGTGGTCAGAGGCAGGTACTCGGTCATTTCGGGGGATCTATCCAGGCACCGAACTGGACCCCGGATGGCAAAACGCTTATCTACAATTCGGATGGACTGCTCTGCAATTTTGATCTTGCTTCAAGGGAAACATCTGTTCTGAATACCGATTTTGCAAATAAGAATAACAACGACCATGTCCTGACCTTCGACGGAAAACAGATCGGGATCAGCCACCATGCAGAAGATATGAATGGCGGTTCCACCATTTACACGCTGCCTGTTAGCGGAGGAGTGCCAAAAAGGATCACTGATAAAGCTCCGTCCTACTTTCATGGATGGTCGCCGGATTCAGAATACCTGGTTTACACTGCAGAAAGAAAAGGAGACTACGATATTTACAGGATTTCCAAGGATGGTGGGAAAGAAACCCAGCTAACCAAAACCAAAGGCCTGGATGATGGACCGGAGTATTCTCCGGATGGGAAATATATTTACTTCAATTCAACCAGGACAGGCACCATGCAATTATGGAGAATGGATGCCGATGGAAAAAATCAAACGCAATTGACTTTTGACAAGTACAACGACTGGTTTCCCCATGTTTCTCCCGACAACGAGTGGATCGTATTTATTTCATTTCCTGCAGAGGTCCCGGCTGATCAGCATCCTTTCTATAAAAGAGTTTACCTGAGAATCATGCCGGCTGATCTTTCTTCTGCGCCTAAGGTAATTGGATATCTGTACGGAGGACAAGGGACAATAAATGTTCCGAGCTGGTCGCCGGATAGCAGGAAGATCGCTTTTGTGAGCAATGGAGGCTTTTAATACTTCGTGTTTCCCTGTTTCTCTTTGTGTAATGTCATAGTTGTGTACCAGTTGTTTCACGGAGATTCACTGAGAAGACACAGAGGGCCACGGAGAATCAATTAACATCTGATAATTTTTTGAATAATACAGGATTTGCAGGAACAAAGGAGAAAAAGCAGCAAACCTGTTCTTGCGCCTGTCCTGACTTTTTAATAAAAAACGTACAGGATATCCTTCAAAATTGGTAACATTGGGAAGTAAATTCTTTATACAAATACAAACTGGCAGTATAGGCTTTAAAGGCACAATATGTCAGAAATACGCACAAAAAAATAGTTGAAATGAAAAGTTTTCTTTCTGTTTTAATATTGATCTCCATGGTATCCGCAGGATTCCTTTCCTGCAATGACAGGGGAAAGAAAAATAAAATCGATGAACTGACCGACAGTAAGAACCAGGTCACCGGCCAGCATGAAATCAACTTTGACCCGGGCCAGGAGTATAAGCTTGTATGGTCAGACGAGTTTGAGAGCGGTCGCATTGAC
>CAYSAH010000403.1:0-4029 GCA_964428945.1 uncultured Bacteroidaceae bacterium
CAGAAGCGGCTCCTCCGGCACCGGCAATCACTTTCTCACTACATACCTCAACCAACCTCCCTGCTAACCACCTCCGCATACTCGTCTGACTCTTATACCTCTCACCAATATCAACCTTCCCTATACTCATCTCATACGCCCCAGTCAACACCCTACGCTCCTCTTCCGTTAATCTCAACAATATCGCACTGCCAGTATAGACACTCCCTACTACTGGCCTTCCTACCTTCTTCTTCTCTTTATTATACCCCCTTTTTCCCATACTCGCAAATATATCACTATCTATTCTACCTGCCAAAATTATCTGATATCACTTATTAACACTACCTGTTAATATTTAGTGATATCACATAAAAAACTATATCTGTATTTAAACACAACCTATTATGTGATATCACTTTAAAAATTATGTGAGTATTCAAAGACAAACTACTTTGCGTCTTCTCAGACTTTTTGTGTTGAATCTTGGTAGGGGGGCTATTGTGTGGGTGTGGGAAAAGCATGCTTTTGCTTTATCAACGAAATCTTTTTTTAGAGCTATCTCCGTGCTGATTTAATATTTATTCATCCGGAAACCGGTATTGAGATATGTCTGCGCTCGCTGCGCTCTCTTGACTTACTGAATAAATATTAAATCAACAGGAGATAGCAAAAGATTTGTTGATAAGACAAAAGCATATGAGGTGTGTGTGATAAGAACAAATCCATCAATAGTGGATAATAGTTATTATGAATATAAATTTAAATCTAAAGCCATGAAAAGAATTTATAGATCTCTCGAGATCAGCATACTCTATGCTCTTGGGGCATTTGTCATGCTGATGCTGTTAGCCTTCCTTGTATGGGATATACAGGGAATGGGAAAGAGCAATACTGCTATGATACTGGGGTATTGTTCTATAGGATGTTTCCTTTATGTATTCCTCGTATGGGGGATACTTGAAGGAAAAGAATATTAGGTGCGTTCGCACCTTTTTTCTTGTAAGTTATCATTTATATCAATTTAATACCTATTACCATGACCAGACTACAGGTTCAATCTTTCACCTATTATCTTGCTGTTCATAACAAGCAAGAAGCATGGCGTGTACCGCTTAGAACTCTTGTATCATATGGTAGAGTGCAAGAGCTTCCTTTTATTTTCTACCTTAATTAATCTTTAATCTTTAACCTATGGCGCCAGACAGATTATTACTTGGCAGGCGTGGTCAGTACTATGCCTACAAGAAATCCGGTGAACAAGACCGGCTTTACGATGTTGTAAGACCAAATCAGGTGCATGACCCGGACCCGCAGGAATGGGAAGCTGCACTCTGGGGAGACGTGTAACGTCAGGAGATGTATAACATTGGTGATCATTTTAAGTGGCAAGAAAATTATCTTGTCACTTAATTTTTTTGTCTAACCTAATATCATGTCCTATGAAAAACTGGATCACCATCATTATCACATTCGGATTGCTCTTTGTCGCAGCTATCCTGATAAGTTCATGTACCACCGAGAAGCAAGAAGAACCTTCGGTGCTCATGGTAGTCGGCAGGCCCAATGAACATACTGTCATTCTCTGGGTGAAAGGAACACAAAGGCAGTATGTATTCAGAGTGGAGAATGCCTATGACAATTGCTATGAAATTGGTCAGGAAATAGAGGTAGAGCCTTACCTGAATAAAGATTATCCCGAATAGGGGTAATTTTTTCATTTAAAAGAATAGAAAAATATGAAAAAAAGTTATTTAAAACCTTAGCTTTTAATTCATTTCTATGTCTAACTTAAAACTTTATGCCAATGAATGAAGCTATTGTTTTACAAGGTGCTTTTGCCGGCACCACCAGCAGACCGCAGTTCAACCAGCTGCAGCCTGGTGATTACACAGGGCGTTTGTCCCGCTACGAATGGCTGGACTCATTTACGCAGTTCTCTGGCGAAGAAAAGCAGGATCTGCCAAAATGGTCTAATCCCGTTCAGCAGGTCGCCGCTGTTCTGACCAGTTCCAAACCCGGTGAAGGTGCGATAACCGTCAGGCTCTCCGCTGAAGGCTATTACCACGTTTCTGACCTCAGCGATGAGGAAATTCAGGAAGGTAAGTTTCGCACCGCTGACGGTAAGAAAATCCCGTTCGAGGAATCGGAAGGATTTATTATCGTTAAGAACAAGGCCGGTAAATGGGTCAGGATCCCCAGCGAGAAGAATACCCAGGCTTGCAAAAACATCATTAACCAGTTTACCGGTGCTGCCGGTGTGCCGGAAGGTACATCAATTCCTGATGCATTGGATATGATGGTTAAGGATGGTCTGCAGTTTGGTTTCACTGTAGTGAACAAGCCTCACCAGGGCAAGGACCAGTTCAGGGTATCCAAGTACCATGCAGTGAAAAAGCTGGTTTCAGAGACTGAATCTCTGGATTAACGTCCGGCAAATAGCTTAATCGTAACTGAGCACCGCAAGGTGCTCTTTATTTTTTCGTATGGCTCATGAAGAATATCGGCGAAGCTCCGCAACGCCGATTATGCATTGTGTGTAGTGCCAATAAAATAGGGTTTGAGACTTGGGCGAGGAGCCATACCCTGTATTGCCCCTGCGTCCATTACGCAAACCCCATTTTTCAACCGCAGTAAATCGAGTGAACTTTCAACATCAAAGATAATATTTTATCATTACATAGCACAACAAGTAATACCCCCTGCGTCCATTTCGAATACAGATTATCTCTTTCTTTCCTCTTATATTAATTAAGTGATATCAGTTGGAAGGTTTTTTAAAGTGCTCGAACTGATATCACTTAATTCGCCACCGCCCTTTCCTATGCGTTAGCATACCTGCCTTCAAAAATATTCCTGCAAGTGTTTGTATGGGTCGGTATCCAATACATAGGCCCGCCTAAAACCCGCATGTACAGCCACCCCCAGCGATACAGCTACCTGGGTTATAGGGGTAGGATAGGGAAAAGTTTCCCCCATACCCCCTTCAAAAGGTCTCTTGTATATTTTGTAATGGTATGTATATATTGGTATTTGGGATTGTTTATATGTTGGACGATAAAGGTGATAAAATATTATTTGTCGGATTTCAGGGGATTTAAAGATATTGAAATAATATTATGTTAAATAGGATTTTGTGATAGATAGTTTTTTAAGGTAGAAATATGGGTTAAAAAATGGCTTAAATATTGTTGAAAACTATTAAAAGGACCTATAGGTATTAAATAGGGTAAAAGACCTATATATAAGATTAAGAAGGGACCCTTGTAAGTTATTGATACTCATGGGGGGTCATTCCAATGGATTGGAATTAAAATCCAACTGGTTGGACTTTTTCCCAATTTTGGGGTATTAAAATTGGAATATGAGGATAAAAAAGTGGAGTAAAAAGGGGGTTGAAAAGGTGAGATAATATGTTGATAAGTATGTTGGGCATATTCCAATTTTCTCGAATTAATTTTGGAATTTTGTTACAATTTAGTCATAATAGGATTCCAATATTTAAGATATAAGATTAGAATTATGGAAAATAAAGAGATAATGAAGATAGAATATAGTGAGAAGGCAGTAGGAGGGGTAAAGAGTTTTCCTGTATATGCAGATAATCCGTTTATGGTAGATGTGATGAAGATAAAGGATAATAGCAGGAATAAGATCACGAGTGTAACGAAGCGGCCGATAAGTTATGATGACAAGAGTGGTGAGGCTATGTTTGTGCACACGCAGAATCGGGTAGACAAGGCTGGTTTCATAAAGGTATATACGAATCAGATAAAAAGGTGGTTTGGTTTGAGTAAGGCGAGCATGAATGTAATGTTGTTTCTGCTGAACTGTTTAAAGATGAATGATGATAAGATTTTATTTGATATTGATGCATGTATGGATAGTATACCATCGATAAAGAGTAAGCAGACCATTTACAATTCTCTTGTTGAGTTGATGGAGCATGATATTATAGCAAGGACCAAGATGCACAATGTTTTTTACATCAATCCACTGGTAGCTTTTAATGGTAATCGGATGATTGTGGTAGAAGAGTATATCAGTTCA
>CAYSAH010000404.1:0-4018 GCA_964428945.1 uncultured Bacteroidaceae bacterium
TATTTGGCAGGAAGTTTTCTTCCTGATTATTCAACCACTACCCTGAATACCCTGGATAGCTGATCATTTTCAACCTTCACGATAACAATCCCGGAAGCATTCATTTTACTCATGTCAATACTTGTAGTACTTTCAGTAGCTACCTGGGAATAGAATCTTCTTCCATCGATTGAGAAGAGAGAGATTGATGCTCCTTTGTTTTGTCCGACATTAACGTTCAGGACATCAGAAGCCGGATTTGGATAGACCGAAACGTTTGATAAAGCTTCGTTCTCTTTGATCCCGGATAATAGTTCAAATGAAATAGTCTTTGCCGTCAGGTTAATAGTAACCCGGTAGGTTCCTGCTGTGGCCACCATCCATTTGTTATCATCCCCGTATGCTTTGCCATTAAAACACGGCCTGATCTGGTAGGTCGTTGCAGAAACGGCATCTGCTCCCTGGGTTAATGCAGTTATCTCATCTCCCTGGTCCCAGGCTACATTTTGGCTCTCAAATTTAATCTCACTGGCGGTTAAAGGACCTTCCCATGTGAAAATTGTAGGATCACTTCCATCAGGTGTCATGGGAATTGCACTTGTAATATCCCAACCTATAGGACTTGCATCACCAATAACATACAATTGCGGATACTGTTGCAGCTCAAAATCTATTGTCCCTGACTCCACATCAATGGTAACGAGGTATAAGCCTGCAGTGGCCACCATCCATTTGTTATCATCCCCCGTGCAACTTCCATCACAGGACCTTACCTGGAATTTCGTTGCAGAAACGGCATCTGCTCCATTTGCTAATGCAATTATTTCGTCTCCCTGGTCCCAGGCTACATTTTGGGTCTCAAATTTAAGCTCACTGGCGGTTAAGGGACCCAGCCATGTGAAAATATTGGCATTTGCTGCATCCACTTTCATCGGAATTGCATTGGGTAGATCCCAGCCTACAGGACAGGCATCACCAATAACATACAATTGCGGATATGGATACTCAGTCTGAACAGCTTGAGCAACATTATCAAGATAAACTGTAGCACCATCTGCTCTGTCCCCTTCCGGGAAATCCGGGAATATTACGAATCTTGGATATTCATAACCAATGGCGTCCTTAAAGTTATAGGTAAGTAATTCCCACTCATCTGTTTTTGTATTGGTGGCAAACAGTTCAAGAACTGGTCCACCATTGCTGCTGCTTTCAACCTTAAGGGCGGTCCGGCCGATGTCTGACCGATACACCATCAGGGACATGGTATGGTACTCCTGGGTAAATTTGATGGTTTCATAAGCATTGGTCCAGGCACCGGCCCACCGATCAGCATTGGCATGTACAACAAAATTTAACACATTATCAGATGTATTGATCCCTGATGCGGAAGGGTTGGGAACCATAGCGAATTCTGAACAGTCCACGGGATCCGGACCCAGGCTGAAGGTCGCCCACGAATTGTCATTGGCGTTTTCAAAAGTAACCGGCAAGGCGTTGTTTAAAGGTACGTCAGCCGGACGATCACCCCAGGTGAAGGATAAATTTTCATCCCCGCCTGTGAAAACATGAACCCTGTCGGAAGATATAGGCTCGCCATTAGCCCAGGTTGTGTTTTTGAAGAATTTAAATTCATAAAATCTTTCGCACATCGGAAGGGTAACACTGAAAATTCCGTCTGCATCTCCATCGAATAATTCAAGGGCTGCATTATTTCCTGGTTCAGGCCAGCCCCATGCGGCACCCGAAATAAACACGCGGTCCGCAGGAGCAAAGCCTCCCCCGGTCGTGTCCAGGTTGAAAGTTGCGTTTCCCTGTGCTGCGACCCAGCTAAAGGCCGTGAACAGGAAAACAATAATCATCGTAAATTTTTTCATAGTAGAATGTATTAGATTTTAAAATAAAAAATGTAGAGTAGTATTAAGAGGATAATTTGAACCGCCCTCATTTTGCGGTTCAAAAGACAGATATTTTGGCCCATCAGAACAACAAATCTTTTGGACCAAAATATAAATATACTGAAGTTTCTTCTAAAATCATGATTTAACGCCTTCAATTATTAATTCCAGCATGCTTGATGCACTATCATGAGGCCGGCGGTTCGATCCCGTCTCTCGCTGTGAAAACAATCAGCCATCTGCTCATTAAATCGTGCAGGTGGTTTTTATTTTATGCCGGGGATCCATGGAAGATCCTTTTTCTGTATCAGGATTCTGTATTGTATTGCATTCTTCATGGCCAGTTTATGGCTCTCCCGATCCTGCTGCCAGCTATTGAATATAGGATACAAACAACAAGCTGCTTTATCCAGGGAGCATGCTTTCCCAATCCCGCGGGAAATACAAATTAAGAGCATTGATCCTGGCATTGACAAGCCGGATACCGGCGCCTGTCTGATCCAGGGAAAGTCAGGAAATATGGGCAGAACAACCAGGTTCATTAAAAAAAGGAAAGGGCTGTAAGGGTATTTTTCAATCCAGCTCCCTGATCCGGATATTCCTCCATTTTACTTCGTAGGGAGTCGTATTTTGCCCCACATCGTGCACCTGCAGGCCAATTATACCTTTAAAGCTTAGCCCGTCGCGGAAATCAGCGACCACAATATCGTTAACGATGGTTTTTATATGGTCGCCCTGGCATTCCACGCGGTACCTGTTCCATTCACCTTCCCTGAATGCCTTGCTTTCCTCCGTTCCCTTGTCCGGCCACCAGGGGTCCATGAATGCCCGGCGGGCTTCGTCGTACACGCCTCCCGAAGATCCCACTGCAGCAGCAGCGATCTCCACCTGGTACCCGTATACACGGTCCTTCGGTATGGTGTTTGGTCTAAGTTCCCCGTCGTCGTTGCGGAACCAGAAGGTGGTTTCCTCCTTTGCGATCTGACTCCTGAATTGTACCCCTGAATTCAGCTCAGGGCTTACCAGGAACACTTCGAATTCAAGGATGAAGTCGCCGTATTTTTTCTTTGTACACAGGAACGAATTCGGACTCCCGGCAGCAGAAGTACCAACGATGACGCCGTCTTCCACGCGGTATTTTGCGAAGCCGCTGTGCACCGACCAGCCATCCAGGTTCTTCCCGTTAAAAAGCTCGGTCCATCCTTTTTCCTGGCCCCGGGCGGGGAAGGAAGCGATTAGAATTATCAATGCAGCTGCATACAGCCATTTGTTTGATCTTTTCATAGCAGGTATAGTTTAGTTGAATAAAGATACTTTTTTTATGGATTCACAGATAGGGCAGGGAGAATGAAATACGGCCAGGCAAAGATCTTTTCATGAAAACCGCTGAGCCATGATAATAGTTATCAGCGAAGGAAAGCAAACCTGCATTTATGGATCTACACTGCGCCCAGGCTAATTTTTTGATGAATTCCCGGCATTCAGCCGGATCAATTTCAGGAATGAATTTAATTTTTTTGATAACTTGGCCACAATTCCACCTTGTATAACCTTGTTTAATTTATTTGAATACCATGATGACACATCGAAAGACTTTCCGACATAATTCAAGCTTACTGATCAGGTTTCTTATGATCCTGGTGACAGGCATCCTTGTGGCAGGCTGTAACAGCAGCAAGCAGGATGACGGGAATGCTGAAAAGCCTAATATTGTTATTATCTACCTGGACGACCTGGGTTACGGTGATGTCAGTGCCTACGGTGCAGGAAGCATTCAAACCCCGAATATCGACAAGTTGGCGGAGAACGGGATCCGGTTTACCGATGCACATGCTTCTTCCGCTACCTGTACGCCCAGCCGCTTTGCACTGCTCACCGGGATGTACCCCTGGAGGAATAAGGATGCAAAGATCCTTCCCGGCACTGCCCCGCTGATCATCGATACCTCGATGCTTACCCTTCCCGGGATGCTAAAAGAGGTAGGCTACCAGACCGGGATCGTCGGAAAGTGGCACCTCGGACTGGGCGACGGACAGGTGGATTGGAACGGGCATATTACACCCGGACCAAATGAGCTTGGCTTTGATTATTCCTACATTATGGCTGCCACCCAGGACCGTGTGCCTAAGGTATACATTTAGAAC
>CAYSAH010000405.1:0-4011 GCA_964428945.1 uncultured Bacteroidaceae bacterium
ATAATTTCTGAAATAAGCCATTCTTGCTAAACTTCTTTCAACTTCCACTTCCCTCTCTTGAAAATATACATGGCCATCAGGGCAAGGATCGTTTCGGCGATGATGATCGCGTAACAAACCCCTTGCACTCCCATGTGAGCAACATTTGTAAAGATGTAGGCGAGCGGGATCTCAATAATCCAGAATGCTACGAAATTAAGCCAGATCGGTGTTGCAGTGTCCCCTGCCCCATTGATCGCCTGTATCATGACCATCCCGATGGCATAGATCACGAATCCAAAGCTTACAATTCGCAGGCATGTTACGGCAGCCAGCCAGACTTCCGGTTCAATGGACTTGTCAATGAAGAAATTAATGAAGATTTGTGGGACAGTTATAAAGAATACGGAAACCATGCTGAGCAGGATCATATTTACTCCTCCCACGATCCAGGCTGACCGTTCTGCCCTGTCGGGTTGTTTTGCCCCGAGGTTCTGTCCGACGAGGGTAGCGGCAGCATTTGCCATCCCCCAGGCAGGCAGAAGTACGAAGATCAGTATCCTTATGGCAATGGTATAACCTGCAATAACATTCTCCCCCAGGCTGGTGATCACCCAAACCAGGAATACCCAGGATGAATGTGAAATAAGATTCTGGCCGATCGCTCCCATCGAAAGCCTGATCACTTTCATGATGGTCTTAATGCGCAACCCGATATCCTCCAGCCTGACCTTTATTCTGTGGTTCCCCTTCATGAGCAGGTACAACTGGTAGATTACGGCAACACCGCGACCTGTGTTTGTTGCGATGGCAGCTCCTTTCACTCCAAGTTCCGGGAACGGTCCCCATCCGAATATCAATATTGGATCGAGTACTATGTTCAACAGGTTCGCGATCCATAATACCCGCATGGATATTGCAGCATCGCCCGAACTCCTGAAAACTGCATTGATGACAAACAGGAGCATGATTACTGCATTTCCTCCCAGCATAATAGTAGGGTACATATAACCCATGGCAATTGTATCCTCCGATGCCCCCATAAAACGAAGCAGGTCTTTCGCATAAATAATTCCAACAACACTAAATATAAGGGAAACAGCAACAGCGGCTATCATGGCCTGAACTGCAGCCTGGGCAGCAGCAGCAGGATTCTTCTCACCTATCCTTCTTGATACGAGGGCCGTAGCTCCAACACTAAGTCCCATTCCTATTGCATACACAATGGTCATGAGGGATTCGGTAATACCAACAATAGCGACTTCCTGTGCCCCCAGACGGGAGACAAAAAAGATATCGACCAGGGCGAATACTGATTCCATTATCATTTCAAGAACCATTGGAATACTTAAAAGCAGGATCGCCTTGCTGATGGGTATTGACGTGAAATCCTTTTCCGTACCGCGTATCGCCTCCTTTAAGTCGGACCATAAATTACCCGAAAAGAGATTTCTTTTTAAAGATTGTATATTATTATTTGACATGATCTGAGAATTACAAAATGAAAATTAATGAACGGGTCTCTATTGCAGTCCGGGGAGCACTGTAAACGGAAGGGTGACCGTATCCATGAATGTAATTCTCATAATTTCTGAAAAGTTTCTACAAATGTAGAAGGTTTATCCTTTTTATCCAAAAAGGATTGAAAGAATTAGCAATTGGTTAACAGATCTGCAGGTTCCGGGCCAAAAACATTGGGTTATTGTGCTTCGTGCTACCATAACCCACTTCCACTAAGGGATGGCTGTTATAAGAAATATTCCCAACCCCGGCAATGCTGTAAGTAAAAACCCTGGCGAAGGAATTCGGCTATGCGAAATCTTTCAACCAGGATTATGAACTGTGAATCCTCCGTGATCGTTGTTTATTATGGCAATGTCCCGGGAATAAGCCTTATATCCCCTTCTGAAAGATCCTGTACCGCTTGTACACCACTCCTCCCATGTATTCCATCTCTGCCCTGACCTTGGTATTGGTTTCCATCTCAAGATGACTGTCCATATGGGTTTTACCAGCTCTCCTTGCCGATTCGATCATTGCGGTTCCCATGATGGTATCCAATCCCTTGTTCTGGTAATTTGGATGCACCGCTCCCAGCAGGAGGTTCAGCTGCTTTGCCTTCCTGCCCGACCGCAGAACAGGAATAAAACCTATCGGAAATAGGTAACCTTTCGATTTCTTAATGCCCTTGCTGATATCCGGCATGCCTATCACAAAGGCAACCGGGTCCCTGTTCTCATTTACAATTACCTTAATGAATTCCGGATCCAGGACAAGGATATAGCGGTTTGCAAAATCATCCATCTCTTCAGGAGTAAAGGGTGTGAATCCATAGATGCTCGTAAAAGTATCATTCACCAGGGCCAGTATCGGGCGGATATAGGGTTTTAACTGTTTCCGGGTGGAAAACTCGATCAGTTTAAGCTCCGGGTTGTTTCGAATGGCCCTGTCAGCAATACTTTCGTAAATCTTCGGGGTTTGTTCCGGCACAGGCACCTTGTATACCACGAGATCCAGTTCCTTTCCAAAGCCAAGAGCATGGAGGTGATCAATTATGTATTTGAAATTGCAATGTGAGGCTATTACGATGGGTTCATTAAATCCTTCAATGATGTATCCTTGCGGATCTTTATCAGAAAATGCCAGGGGTCCTACCAGTTTATAACAACCTCTTTCTTTCGCCCAGTCTGTAACAGCGTTTATAAGCGTTTCAATAACCTCCCTGTCATCCCATGCTTCGAGGAAATTAAAACGGGCATTGTTCTCATTTTGCTTTGTGTTGTATTCATGGTGAATGATGCCCATGATACGCCCGACGAGCTTTTTTTCCCTGTAGGCGAGCAGCAAAATCGTATCGCAATGATCGAAAGACTTGTTTTTCTTCCTACTGAAGAAAATCCATTCATCACTGTATAAGGGAGGAATCCAGTTTCCATGTTCTTTGTGGATCCTTGCTGGAAGATGAATAAATTTCTTCAGATCGCCTCTGGACACAACAGGTCGGACAGCAACATTCATGGAGTTAATAGATTGGTTTGGGGGTGAAAGTAATAAAAATCTTTAGAATTCAAATTGAGCACTCTTTTATTATCGGAAAGTGCCATGAAAACATTGAGAATGAGAGGGCCAAGGTCTCATTTATCTCACTGCCCCATGCCCCATGCTCTGTGCTAAGAAGGCTGTAGGCTGCAGACTGTAGGCTGCAGGCTGTAGACTGTAGACTGTAGACTGTAGACTGTAGACTGTAGGCTGTAGACTGTAGGGTGCATCTCGGTCTGCCCTGTGCTCTGTGCCCTCTCTGCTAAAACCTTTCTGCCAGTTCTTTAATATCCTCTCCTGCAACCCTGGTGATGATCCAATGCTTCATTTGCTTTGCGCCCAGCGAATTGTAGAAATCGATCGCCGGGGTATTCCAGTCAAGCACCACCCATTCCAAACGCCCGCACTCCCTCTCCCTGGCCAGCAATGCAAGATAAAGCAGCAATACTTTTCCATATCCTTTCCCACGAAATTCCTCGTAAACAAACAGATCCTCGAGATAAATGCCCGGTCTCCCGGTGAAGGTTGAGAAATTGTGGAAAAAAAGCGCGAATCCAACAGGGGTATTGCCCTGGTATCCCAATACAACCTCAGCAAAAGGCCGCTCTCCAAACAGGTTTTTACGCAGCAGTTCTTCCGTGGCAACAACCTCGTGCGACAATTTCTCATATTCAGCGATCCCTTTTATAAGGTCAAGGATCAAAGGCACATCAGCCTCAATTGCATGTCGTAAAAAAAAGCCCGGAATGGATGTTTTGATCATAATTGAATGGTTTATAGTGTATTGTTTAAATTAAACTGCATTTTGTTTACTGTCTTTCTGGTTCAACTTCGCTAACCAACCCGGTGTATGGTCTGCCTCGCAGGCCGTTGCATTCACCGGTGGCCGAAGCCTTGCTCCGCCGCTTAGTTCTGTCGATCCGTGGATGGAGTAGGACTCAGCACAGGCCGACTTTCCACTGGGTACTGCCAACCGACTCAAGACTGGAGGCC
>CAYSAH010000406.1:0-3978 GCA_964428945.1 uncultured Bacteroidaceae bacterium
TGCCAGAACACCGGATTCTGTATCGAACTTCTCCATGGCTTCTTCTGAATACTCCCCGTTATTCGAGTATACCAAAACACCCTGGCCCGAATACAAACCTTTCCCATGTGCGCCCGGCAACAAGGGGCCCCTCTTTGTAAGATCACCATCTTGAATATTGATATTTCCATCAACGAAAAGCGTTTTCACATTTAAAGTTTTCACATCCACCTCGTAGAACCCTTCCTCCATTGTGGCATAATATATCTTGTTCTCAGGATCTGTAAGATGCCTGGCATTCCCGGTATATCTTCCACTCATTGTTCCATAGGGAATGGCACGAACATTTCTTTCAGGGTCAATAGCATAAGGCCCTATAAAAAGCTGCCGGCTCTCCTTGTGGATCATACGGTTTGCCGGTGTTCCACCGATGCTTTCTTTCCGAACGATCTGGTCGAGTGACGGAGTTATTTCATAAAGCTTATCGGATGAGCCGTTCGGAAGATGCGGTCCATAGGAAATTACCCACAACCTGTCGGCCCAGGGTACGACCGCCCCCGTTCCGCACTCGCCCTCATTGTTATAGTAAGCAAGATGCGGATAGATGCCGCTGATTCTGATCTTATGTTGGGAAGCCTTACCTGATTTTTCACATCCGGTGCAAGAGAAAAATATCAGCAGAATTAAAAGCCAGGGTCTCATCAGGGGAAATTTTTAATAAATATATGAGAAAAATTTATTGAAGAGAAAGCCTTCTGATTGGATTGGATCCATCCATGGTATCACCACCCATATTTATTATCTTGTTCCCTAATTATCTCAATAATTAATTATGAAAAAAATTAATTTTACCATACTGATACTGTTGGTTGTAACAATCATGGCAGACGCCCAGGTCCGAAACCCCATCCTGCCGGGATTTTATCCTGATCCAAGTGTTGTTAAGGTAGATGGGGACTATTACCTCGTAAATTCTTCCTTCGCTTATTTCCCTGGTGTTCCGATATTTCACAGCACTGATCTTGTTCATTGGGAACAACTCGGCCACGTTCTCGACAGACCCTCACAGCTGAATCTCACAGACGAGGGAATTTCAAGAGGTATCTTTGCTCCTGCAATCAATTATCATAATGGTCTTTTCTATATGGTAACCACCTTTGTTGACGGGGCAGGGAATTTCTTTGTTACAGCCGAAACTGCTTCAGGCCCCTGGTCCGATCCGGTGCTCTTACCTGAAATTGACGGTATTGATCCTTCCTTCTTTTTCGATGAAGATGGTCGGGCCTACATCGTTAACAATGGACCTCCCCCTGACAATGTTTCACTGTACAATGGTCACCGGGCACTCTGGATGCAGGAATTTGACCTGGAAACCCAAAAACTCACCGGCCCCCGTAGAATCATCCTGAATGGGGGAACAGATCTGGCCCAAAAACCGGTTTGGATAGAAGGTCCTCACATTTATAAAAGAAATGGATACTATTATCTCATGGCAGCTGAAGGAGGAACTTCGACCTGGCACTCTGAAGTGATCCTTCGAAGCAGAAATATCTGGGGCCCATACGAAGTATATGATGGGAATCCGATACTTACCCAGCGCGATCTCTCTCCCGACAGGCCAAACCCCATTACCTGTGCAGGACATGCCGACCTCGTTGAAACCCCTGACGGTGGGTGGGCAGCAGTTTTTCTGGCCTGCAGACCCTATACCGGGGACTACTATAACCTTGGCAGGGAAACCTTTTTACTGCCAGTTGACTGGAGTGGTGAATGGCCTGTAATTCTTAAAAAAGGAGAAGCAATTCCCACGGAGCCTGAAATACCATGGAATATTACATCTACAGCGCATACCTTTGCTGAAAGATCTTCCTACTGGACGGATGATTTTAAAGGGCAGGAACTTGGACCAGAGTGGATATTTATTAGGACTCCTGAGGAAAAGTGGTACAATTTGAAAGGCCGGGGGCTTAAGATGAATGCAAAACCTGTAAGCCTGGCCCAGGATGGAAATCCTGCATTTATCGGACGCAGGCAGCAGCACCTTAACGCAGAATTCACAGCAGGTTTAAAGTTTGATTTCAACAGCAGGATGGAATCCGGAATTGTTGCCTTTCAGAATGAGAATTTCTTTTACATGCTGACGGTCCTGAAGACCGACAGCAAGTATGAATTAAGAGTCACCAATGCAACAGAGGAATTTGCTACTGTTCCCCTGAGCAAAAGAGGTGGGATAATTTACCTGAGAGTTACTGCCCTGGAGGATGAAATACAATTTGAATACAGCCAGAATAAAAAAATATGGAATCCAATAGGTCCTTTACTTGACGGAAAACATCTGAGTACACATGTTGCAGGAGGATTTGTAGGAACAATTTTTGGGCTGTACGCCTATGGTCTGGAAGGTGAAACTGCTGTTTTTGATAAGGTTGAATACAGGGAAATCTATTCCGGGGAATAATATAAGAAACTTTATAAAACGAGACAGGATAACTACCCGGGTTGTTATTTCAAATTAACTTAAGGTAGAAGGAGGAAGATTTTTTATCAATTTTTACTGTAGCATTGATCATTATGTATCAATGCTGTTTATTACCCTTAACCTCAATTTTAGTATACACTTTTGTAACTAATTACCTTTTAGACGTTAAAGGTCATGAATAGCACTATCCTTCAGGATTTGATTGGTCCTGTTTGTTTTTGGGTCTTCCCGGTATAATCCCACTGTCCGGAAAAATCATTCCGGATTCATAATCAACAGTTTAAAAAACCAAGCATTTGCTGTTTTGAATTGGTCCAGATAAAATTAGTCGTATAATATACTGTATTTCAACATTTAACAAAATAATTAGACGCAATCTAAAGAAGAATTACCACTCTGATAATATAACATTAATAAGTAATTTGCGTATATGTCCAAAAAGCCGAAATTATGAGAAAAATTACTTTATTAATGATGATTGTCTTTTCAGGCATCCTGAGTGCCTGTTTTGGCCAGATTTCGGGAACCGCCCATGACTTTTCTTCGGAAACCTGGGCTCCCGCTGAAAACAAAATGTGTGCTGTTTGTCATACGACACACAATGCGAGCAACGTTCCAAGCGCCCCGCTCTGGAACCACCAGACAACAGCTGTTGCAGGATATACCCTTTACTCCTCTCCGACCTTTGATTCCCATGGAGGTACAACAATTACGGATCCTGGTGAAAGCTCTAAACTTTGTTTAAGCTGTCATGATGGGACTGTGGCACTTGAAAATTTTGGAGGTACCACTACCGGGACAAGTTTCATCGATAATGCCTATAAAATTGGTGGCGTCACCGGAGCTATTTTGTCAAATGAACATCCCATATCATTCGATTACACCACCGCACTGGCAACGCTCGATGGAGGATTGCACGATCCGGCCACAACAAGTTCAGGCCTTGGAAGTACAATTGCAAATGATATGCTTTTTGCCAACAAAATGCAATGCTCTTCCTGTCACGACGTCCATAACAGGTATGGCGTTGCAGGTCTGCTGAAGATGAATAACACCAACAGTCAATTATGCCTTACCTGTCATGATAAATAAAGCATAACCGATCTGTTCATACATTATAAGGGCGGCTCAATGGTCGCCTTTATGGTTTAAATAACAATTTTATTCATGGTCATGAGAGGACTTAAATCAATTTGCAGGATTCTTCTTCCTGCTGTATTGTTTACATTAAATCATGGATGCGCCCATAAGATTTCCAAAGGATCCCCAACAGATACTGTAATAATTTACCCGGCTCCACCTTCAGAAACGAAGATCCAATATCTTACTTCCTATAGCACATCCACTGATTTTGAAGGCGAACAATCTGCATTTAACAAATTTGTCTTTGGAGAAAAAGAACCTCTCCCCATTGCGAAACCCTATGGAATAACTGTACATAAAGCGAAAATATATATCTGCGATACAGGTATAAAAGGCCTTGAAATTCTTGATCTCGCAAACAAGAAATTTGAGTATTT
>CAYSAH010000407.1:0-3964 GCA_964428945.1 uncultured Bacteroidaceae bacterium
GTTCTTCATGCTTTTCAACCGGGACATCGGCCCAATAATACCAGGGGGATACCCCGATCTTTTCCGACAGGTCATATATCCCAAATATGGTACCCCTTTTGTCGCTTCCCACGATCACCAGTGCCGATCCGATCCCCGGGAATGGATCAGCGATCGTTGTGATAATGAACTTTTCCCACTTCCCTTCAAGTTCACCAACCGGGATAAGTCCCTTTGCTGCCAGTTCGTTGATCCATGGACTCTCGCCCAGGGTACCTGCAAGGATAACCGGACCTTCCTGTGGAAGGGTTTTGCAGATTGCTTCAGCTTCATTGCCCGTTACCCGCTGCAGGTCGTTACGGAAATTCTCCAGGGCAATCCTTACCCCGTCGAAATCATCCGGATGGATACAGATTTCAGGCAGTTTACCTTTTGTTGAAAGTGCAAAAGCTCCGGCTTTATCACCCGAACTTACATAGTCGTTTGTAAATGATTCCTTATTGCAGGCAGAAACAAGCAATAGAAGGACAATTGAGAAAATAAGAGGAAAATGTCTCATACAGCAAAGGTTTTTTGATTGGTCTGTTTGATTTGCAAGGTATACTGGCACCTATAAAGGTAAGGGAATTGCACAAAGCAAGCAAGTAATAAAATTCAGGCAGGATGTACGGAGGCAGGGAGTCCAAAGATGAACACTGAGGGACAAGGATTGGATCGCCGTCGCTAAGCTTTTTGCTTCCCTGCCCGTCGGCTAAGGGGTTTGTAACTCTTACATCTCCCTCCATAGACGTCCCTCGGCTGGGTGCATAACCATTCCATCTGCTTTCTTAATAGTCTGCTATTTAATTTCATCCGGTGAAAGGTCCCCATTCCCCTCTCCCTGAATTTTCACCGATTTGATATAAAATCTCAGGATCTGAATTTGAATTACTACTATTTTAGCAAGCAAATATGAAAACACCCCATACCAATGAAAACACTTGTTGTATTTTATTCAAGGAAAGGCAGCAACCGCTTCCTTGCAAACAAGATTGCTGAGCAGTTGTCATGTGAGATCGAAGAGATCCATCCACGCATCAATTCCTTCTTTCTTTTCCTGTTCAATTTTAATCCCGGTATCCGGCGCTTAAAAAATCAGATCATAGAGTACGACAGGGTCATTATGGTAGGGCCGATCTGGATGGGCCGCTTCATACCTCCCCTCCGAAGCTTTGCAAAAAGATACCTGCATCAGATCAATGGCCTGGTATTCGTGACCTGCTGTGGCAGCACTTACGAAAATAAGGATGAAAAATTCGGTCATGCGCTGGTTTTTGAAAAAGCCAGGGACATTCTTGGCGAAAAGCTTATACAGACACAGGCCTTCCCGGTAGGACTGGTGCTCCCTGAAGAGCACAGGGAAGATCCTGACGCCTTCATGAAGACTCATCTCAATGATGAGAATTTCAAGGGTGAGATCGCAGGAATCTTTGAAAAATTTATGCTTTCTGTGGTATAGGAAATCCAGGTGACTTATTTGCAGGCACTTTAGCTATTTAAAATCTTGCATTATCATTCTTTCGCAAGCTTACTCCGGGAAATTCCAAAGAAAGGCGAAGCGTGCACCACCTTTATCAGCAAGGTATTTTAAAGCTTTGAAAGGATCAGAATTCTATTCCACAACTATCATTCCTGATGCGCTTCCTGCTCCACCGGTCAATGTCAGGACATAAATCCCTTTTTCCAGGAAGGAAATATCGATACTGAAACGCTCTTCACCATGGAAACGATCAATGTTTTCCTGCAGGACCTGTCGCCCGCGTAAATCGGCAAGGGTGACCCTTATACTGCCAGTTGTTCCTGGTTCAAGGCTTATCCATATCTTTTCTGATGCCGGGTTAGGGAATATTTGTATGATGGATTCTTTAAGAGCAACCGAGACTGTATCCGGGATTGTTCCAAATTCGAAACATCCCAGGTCGGGTGCCCTTCCGGCATAAAGCATCCCCACGTCCACACCTGCATCAATAAGGTCGCTGGATTCTGCAAGATGCATATATTGTATCTCCGGAAGCGAACCATCAGCCTGGCGGGGGCCATAGGCTGACTGTTCATCGATGCTTACAAAATCATTGTCCGTAACCGACACGACTCCCAGCCATGAATTGGCTTCCTGTTGTGCAAAATCTCCAATATCACCGACGTCACCAAGGACGAGGCAATTTTTAAGCACAAGCACCTTCCCTGCTGCAAGTTCCTTGTAAAGTTTATAGTTTTCCGCCCCGTTGTTGTGCGCAGTACAGTTATACAGGATCATTGAACCCATATTGCTGTTCTGGTCAAATCCCTTGGCTTTGTTTTTAAATGCAAGGCAATTGTTTACCTGGTAATCGTGCCGGAGCAGTTTGTCATCGCTCCCTCCAAGTTTGAAGCCATTCCCGTTGGCCTGCGACCCGGGATCTGTTCCATCTTCCAGGTAACCGTTTTCAAAGGCCCAGCAATTTTCTATCACTGTTGAAACATTGTCGGCACCCCGCAGATATCCATCCCATCCGTCATCGCAGTTCTTCCAGGCACGGCATCCATAGAAATAATTATTAAGCCCTACGTCGAGCTTGGCAGCAAAACCGTCAGCATCACCGTAATCTGTTGGATCCGCATTGTAGTATGAGTCGCAGTTAATCACCTTGTTATTGGAGGAACCGTTCCCTATCTGAAGCCCTGAATCGCGGTTGCGGTAAAAAGCACAATTCACTATCTCGTTGTAATTCCCACCTTCGATCTTCAGGCCATTGTCGCCAGCACCTGTGATATCAAAGCCCTCTATGTGCCAGTAGCTGCCCGTTAATTTGATCCCCCTGTTTGAACCACTGAGTGCCTGGGACGAGAAATCAAGGATGGGTCGCTCTCCCGGAAAAGCCATCAAGGTGCAATAGCTTCCGCTTGTTCCGCTGCCGGAGATCGAGATCGTTGTACCCAGGGCATAGATGCCTCCCCTGACCATTATCGTGTCTCCTGGAATTAAGGAGCCCAAAGACTTATTAATCGTTGCAAAAGGATCATTAAGCGTCCCCTGTCCGGAATCAGATCCATTCAAAGACACATAGTATACCTTACAAAAGGCTGGTGTTGAAAACAATTGGAATAATATATAGAGCAGAAAGAAGCTGCTACAGATAGATTTCATGCCGAAGGGTTATAACTTGGTATAAATATAGTGAAAAGATGACTTTGCAACCTATTTATTATTCCTATTAGGAAGTTATGTCTCATAACTACTTCGGCTTAATCTTATAATAATTTTTTAAAATTGAAATCTCTTAATTTCTATAAGCATATTGAACGAGTTTTAAATCTGGTAAGCTAAAATCTCTATTGTAAATTCCCTGAAACTCTATCCAGCCATATATCGTATTTTCTTCCTGGATCATCCTGAATCCAATATAAATAGATTCTCCCCAATCTTTAGGCAGATAAGAGACTGGTCTGAAATAAGGAAAATCCGGAAGCCTTGATACTTGTTCTTTATAAAATAAATAATATTCCAGATTGCTTCCCCATGGTCCTGCTTCGTCAACTTTGTATCCTTCGTATAAAAGTTCCGGATAATAATCAAAGCGAGTGGTTTGTACCGGGAATGTAGTTTTATCATCAAGATTGTATCCGGTACTATCTACTATTACACCATCAGGATTAACGATGATTTCAAAATTATTTAATGGTGTAATTATAGCCTCAAACTCATCAACATCGCCACCAAAATACCGTTGACTTTGAAAGTATAATTTAAATTCACTGATAGTATCACAATCTATTGAATATGAATAAATTCCATTTGTAATTATTGAATCAATATACACATGAGTTGAATTTCTGGTATAACCTACTTCGATATAATCGTAATCCCAAAATTCCTTAGTGCATGAATGGGATAAAAGGACTACGGATAAAAACATCCATGAAGCTTTGAAAAGCATTGTGTTGCTCATGATTTAATAATATCATA
>CAYSAH010000408.1:0-3959 GCA_964428945.1 uncultured Bacteroidaceae bacterium
TTTTGATCTTATAAATTACTTGTGTATGTTGGCATGGCAGTCAATACATTTTTTCACTATTTTCCTGAATTTCCATTCATTGCTTTTGCGGTGGCAGGAAATACAAGGAGTTGCTTCATGAGCACCTGTTAAAGGAAATTGGGAAGTATTATGCTGGGCAATAGTGTATTTAGGAATTTTGAATCCATTTATATCATGACAACTATTACAATCTGGCACTTTATTGCCTTTTGTAAAAGTTCCCTTGTGGTAATCCTCGTGGCAATCGAGGCAACGGGCGTGCTCCAGTGGACTGGTACAATTCTGGACATGGCATTTATAGCAATCATTGATACTCTTGTGCATTCCTTCAAGCTTGTACCCTGTAAGGTTATGGTTAAACTGGTCCCTGTTCTTAATTTCGCGGAAAGAGTTTTCTGAATGGCAGGAAACACATGCTTCTCCAAATTTATTGTTGTGAACATCCTTGTGACAGGAGCTGCAATTGTCAAATTTCAAACCTGTAAATTGCTGAAATTTAATATTTTCATTCACTGTACTAATATGGCACTTCTCGCATTCCACGTTCAGATGCTGCCCTGAAAGCCTGAATCTGGTAAGGTCATGGTTAAACTTTGTCACAGGTTTAAATCCATTAAAATCATGGCACTCAATACAATTTGAAGCAAGTGTCCCCTGGTGGAAATCATCATGACAAGTCAGGCATTTATCTGAAAGGCCCAGAAAAGTATTCGTCCTTGATTTTAGATCTTTATCCTGTATATGTTTCGGATTGTGGCACTGTCTGCATGTTTTTTCTGTATGTTTTCCTTCAAGCGGATACCCGGTAAGTGCATGATCAAATTTAAGAGTATCAAAATGTATGATCTCGAAATTTCTTCCATGATGGTCACTGTGGCAATTATAGCATTTCTTCTGTCCAGGCTCTTTCGAAGAATGGTAACCCTTTTCACCTATTATCCGATCATTAATTTCTGTATGACATTTAAGGCAAAGGTCGTCTGAAACTTTTTTTCCCAGAATATGGCATTGGGTGCAATTTCCCGTTCCTTCCAGGTGGGCATGAACGGTTGCCAGTTCCCCCGGGGATATGGGTGTCGACATCTTGCATCCCAACAGTGAAATGAAAAAGATGTACACTATTGCAAGGGTCAGCCTCATACAGATTAATTGGTTTAATGTTTTAATATGGCATCGCCAAATTTTCGGGTTATGGTTATGCCTGTCTTTTTCAAAAATTCTGTTGGCAACTCCCCGCCCGCAAAAATGTAGATAAGGTCCACCCGGATCTTCTCCTGGTAATCTTCTCCCTGAAGGTTTGCCATGTCTCCTTCAATGGCAGTAAGGTTTGACTTAAGTTTCAGGTCTAGTTTATTCACGCTTAAAGCCTTATCTATCAATTCCCTGTTTTTAGGCTTTATCCTGCTGAATGCCTCATTCCTGTAAGAGAGGGTCACTTCATTCAGGTCAGCCAGTGCCAATGCGGCTTCAATCGCAGAATCGCCTCCCCCGACTACAATAATCCTCTTATTGCTGATCAGTTCGGGCTCCAGCAACCTGTAGGCTACCCTTTCAGAGACTTCCCCGGGAATATTAAGTTTCCTTGGACTCCCCCTCCTCCCAATGGCAAGGAGAATATTTTTAGAAGTGAATTTTCTTTCGTCAATTGTACCTGTTACAAAATGCTCTTCTAGCTTTTGAATAGAATCGACCCTGGCATTTTCGATAACTTCAATATTATTCTCCCTGATTACCTTCTCCCAAAGTCCAAGCAACTCTATTTTACTGGTTTCAAAGAGTTTTACTTTGCCGAACAAGGGAAGATCCATAGGGCTTGTCATCACGATTTTCGACCTTGGAAAAGTATATACGGTTCCCCCGAGTGAATTTTGCTCCAGGACAACAGATTTGAGATTCAGTTTTTTTGCCATAAGTGATGCTGATATTCCGGCAGGGCCGGATGCGACGATCAGAAGGTCATAATCAGCCTGGTGGTTCCTGTCAATTTTTTTTGCGATGTTCTCAACAGCCTGCTTTCCCTGTTCAACTGCATTTTTAATGAGCCCCATTCCTCCAAGTTCACCAGCAATGTAAATCCCGGTAACGTTTGTTTCGAAAGTTGGCGCAATATGAGGCAGGTCCACTCCTCTTTTTTCAGTACCTATGCATAAAACTATAGCTTCGGTCGGGCATGCATGAAAACAAGCACCATGACCAATACATTGTGAAGCATTTATAACTGTTGCCTTACCGTTAAATATCCCAAGGATATCTTTTTCCGGACAGGCTGCAATGCAAGCCCCGGTTTGAATACAGCTGTTAGGATCAACAACCGGATGCAGCGAAACTGGCTCAAACAGACCCTCCTCCCTGGCTTTGATTATTTTTGAAAGGGTTTTTGAAGATGTCTTCCTCTGCTTACGCAAATAAATAAACACTATCAAAGCACAAAAAAGTATAACAGAGCCGTAGATAAAAATATCTTCAAGGAGTAAATTCATAATTAAAAAATCCATTTATATCCCAGGGTGATCGTAATGATAACGTGTATTACCATGATTGTCAGCATCACAAAAGCAAAAGGAAGATGGGCGACATGCCAGTACCTGAAAAGATTTTTCATCATATCCAGACGATCGATCCTCCTGTTTAAGGAAAGCTCTCTGGCAATAAGGAGCATCATATTCCTGTACTGGCTTTTCGGCAACTGTGTTTTCTTTAAAGACTTCCTTATTTCAGAAAGGGTCTTATTGTCTTTTCGCTTTGTTTTAAATAATCCAAAAAAGGCATTTGAATTCTGAACCCGGATCGTGTCCATGCGTGCTGATTCCAATATAAACCGGGCACTTTCCTCATCGATCATTTTTGATTCGGACAACATTTCTTTCAAATTAGTCTTTGTATTCTGAACTTCTGAAAGGCTAAGTTCCCTTCCTTCAATGGTTCGGGGTATCTGGATGTAGATGTATCGTCCAATTATACCGCTTAGAAAAACAGCTACCATACTCCAAAAGCTTATAGAAACAACTCCTCCAAACTTAAATGAAGTATGGAACAGAACCATTATAGGCCCAAGTGTGCACAGAAAAATATGAAATTCCAGCCAATGCTTTAAAATACCTACCCGTCTTAACCTGGAACTGCGCTTCCTTAACATATAGGATGAAATTCCAATCAATATCAGTGCCGTTCCAATTATACCCAGTCCATGTCCAAGGCTGCCACTGGGTTTGAATACTTCATAACCCGGATGGAAAAAGCGACTTTCAATCGGAGTTTTATAAAAGCCAAATCCGTCGAAAATTAAAAAACACAATACTGCAATAACAATAAGTGCCAAAAGAACGACAAAAATCTGATGACTTCTTTTTGACATAATTTTGGAGGGTTTCGGTACTATAATAATGGTTCTAAGTAAAATTAGTTATTCTAATTGAATTTTAGATTGCTCATTACACCGCAATTTCCTTTGAAAAATTGAATTTTTGGTGATACAAGCTTCTCCTGATTGAGAATTTCAAAATGTGCATATACAAATTTATTAATGCATATTCCTTGGTACTTCAATCCTGAATTTCTGACTATTAGATCATGGAATAATGAAGTAGCAGTATAATACAAACCTCAATTGAATTGAAAATAATCATAAAATACATGCTTCACATAAAGTGGTGCCGGCACGTTTAAGAGTACAGATTTATACAAATTCTAAATAGTGGTCTCAATCCAGATAGTTACGATAAATAGATAGTAATCAATATCACCGTAAAATTCAATTTTCTGTTTGTCAATACAATAGATATAATAGATTCAATAATTCACTACTGTAATAATAACATGCGACAGATGCATGTTCAAAAGAGAACAAAAAGTTTTGGGCAATTAAGATGAAATATTTTCCTCTTCCTCCTCTTCTGTTTAACAAAATATTAACAAAGACTTAACAAAACCATACGAAC
>CAYSAH010000409.1:0-3958 GCA_964428945.1 uncultured Bacteroidaceae bacterium
TTCGCTGCACTCAGCGGGATAAGTTCGACCTGCAGGCTCCGGTTCGGCTGCGCCTTGATTAACCAATAAGATAGGCTTGGGGGAGAGTCCCTATCCCGCTTTCGCTGCACTCAGCGGGATAAGTTCGACCTGCAGGCTCCGGTTCGGCTGCGCCTCCCGGAGCCTGGGTCTCACTTACATCAATACAATCCCTGAACGTTTGCAGTGATCAATCATCTGGCCGGGCCAGAGGCTGGCCTGGACCTCGCCGATATGGGCTTTTCTCAGGAAATACATACACAGTCTTGACTGGCCAATCCCTCCGCCAACCGACTCCGGAAATTCACCGGCAAGAAGTCTTTTATGAAAAAACAGGTCTTTCCGTTCTTCCTTACCCTGGATCTTCAATTGTTTCAGCATGGCTTCCCTGTCAACCCTTATCCCCATGGAAGAAAGCTCAAATGCTCTCTCGAGAACAGGGTTCCACACGATAATGTCACCGTTCAGACCAGGGTATCCTTTTATGGTTTCTGTCGACCAGTCATCATAATCCGGGGCCCTGCCGTCATGTGGCTTTCCTGAAGAAAGGTCATGGCCAATACCTATAATAAATACAGCTCCGTATTTTTCCGCAAGCTTATCTTCTCTCTCTTTTGGAGAAAGCCCGGGATATTCTGCCTCAAGCTCTTCTGTATGTACGAAAGTGATCTCCTCAGGCAGGATCGGCACTATATCCGGGTGATTCTCGTATACAATAAATTCAGTGCGTTTCATAACCGAGAAGATCTTCCTTACAGTATGCTTAAGATAATCCAGCGTCCTTTCCTCCGGGGAAATGATCTTCTCCCAGTCCCACTGATCCACATAGATCGAGTGAAGGTTGTCCAGTTCCTCATCCGGCCGCAATGCATTCATGTCGGTATACAATCCGTAACCATTCCCGATCTCGTAATCAGCCAGCATCATTCGTTTCCATTTGGCGAGTGAATGGACTATTTCTGCAGTTGTGCCTTCCATATCCTTTACGGGAAAACTTACAGGTCGTTCAATGCCATTGAGATCATCGTTGATCCCTGTGCCACGCTGCACAAAGAGTGGAGCAGTCACACGCCTTAACTTAAGTTCTGAGGACAGGTTCTCCTGGAAAAAATCCTTTATCACTTTTATGGCTTTCTCCGTCTCTTTCAGGCTAAGAAATGAATTGTAATTCTGAGGGATTATAAGTTTCATTTTAATGTTTATTTGATACTGCAAATAACAGATTTTAGATCAAGAATTCAAAATGGTTCCGGATTGAAATTCAGGACCGGTTAATCCGAAGCATGCTTATAATCTTCAGGCTCATAATGTACGGTGGCAACTATTTTGGTCGCCTCTTTTATCTTATTTTCAATCTTAGTAGCGATCCTGTGCCCGCTTTCAATATCCATATCCTTTCTTAGCTTGATATGAAATGTAAGCTCCTGGTGAGAGATATAATTATGGATGTGAAAATGATGTGCCTGAAGGTCCGTTGAACTTACCGACCTGATAATTTCCTTTATTTTATTGATCAATTCCGGATCAGCTTCTTCTCCAAGCAATTTATTGACCGCTTCCTTCACTATTTTATAGGTAGCATAGAACAACATCAGGGAGATAATGATGCCCAGTGCTCCGTCTATCCACCAGAACCATTTTGAAATAAATATCCCTGCCAGAACAACCAGCGAAGACAGGGCATCTGTCCGGTGGTGCCAGCCATCTGCCTTAACTGTCATGTTATCCGTTTTTTTGCCAACATAAAAGGCATATTGTGCCAGGGCCTCCTTGATTACGATGGAAACAATGGTTACAATGATGGCTATCAAACCAAATTCCACCGCTTCCTTTTCTTTAAACCTGGTGATAGAATCCCTGAAAAAATCAAAAGCTATGATCGCAAGAAGTATCCCGATAAAAATGGCTGATATCTGTTCCCACCTTCCATGTCCGAAAGGATGATCCCTGTCAGCTTTCTTTCCTGATAATCTTATCCCGATGATTACGATTACCGAACTCAGTGAATCAGACAAAGTATGCCATGCATCGGCCATCAGGGCAATAGATCCGGTTACAATCCCGGCCCATAATTTCAATCCGAAAAGGCTGGTATTGATAACAATGGAAACGGCGCCTTCTGTATAGCCTGCCTTTGATTTATCCATATGAATGGGCTTGAAAAAAGAAATAAAGTTAACTAATTTCTTTCGTTTCCATAATGCCTATCCAGGCATTGTATCCCTTCTTATGCAAACTTTGTCAACCGGATTAAAAAATGTCCGGAGCGATTTCACCAGGACCAATGCAAGAGGGATCCCTGCGATTGTGATCAATAAGGCAGCGATCTGTATTAGTGCCAGCAAAGAAATGATCAGGCTAAAAGGAAAATAAAGGATTCGTACGAAGAGCCCAAATACGTTCCATAAATCGCCCTGCCTTTTCACAGGCTCCTCAAGGGGAAGCATTTCGTGACTATAGGGGGCCATTAAAAATTTTGACAATTGAAGAAGCCCAAAGCCAATTGGCATGCCAACTACCGTTACAATGAACATTACTCCTGTCAGGAAAGTAAGAAGGGCGGTCAGAATTCCAAGGAAGGGGAAGTGCCACAATATATTTCCGATATTTCTCATCTTCGGGGAATAAAATCAGATCGACCAATTATAAAAAAATGAAGCATTCTACCTGTCTAAGGCTCCTGCTTACTCAAGGCTCTTCACCCACTCAAACACCCTCTCCGTCCATCCAGCAAGGTGACCTTGCCCAATGGCCAGAGAAAACCCATGACCGCCTTCCGGGTAAATGTGCATTTCAGCCTTAACCCCATTTTTGACCAGGGCCTGGTAATAAACAATACTGTTCTCAACAGGAACCGCCTTATCGTCAGAGGCATGGATCAAAATAGCAGGAGGGGTGTTTGCAGTAACCTGGAGTTCATTTGAGAAGTATTTCATGAGTTCCTCATCCTCACCAACCAAAGCCTTCCGGGAGCCGGAATGTTGAAACTCACCAGTAAAGGATATAACGGGATACATAAGTATAGAGAAATCGGGTCTGCAGCTTAACTTCTCAACAGGATCCTTTGCACCCGGGTTACCTGCATCAAAATGGGTACTCAGAGAGGAGGCGAGATGCCCGCCGGCAGAAAATCCCATGATCCCGATCTTCGCCGGATCAATTCCCCAGTCTTTCGCATGAAACCGGACCATCCGCATGGCACGCTGCGCATCCATCAGCGGACTCTTATAGGGTTCGATCTGTGCGTCCGAGGTTGGAAGCCTGTACTTGAGCACAATAGCGGCAATCCCCCTGGAATTCCAGAACTTGGCAATATCCTCCCCTTCCCAGTCATAGGCAAGGATCCAGTAACCACCACCCGGACAGATGATAACAGCTTCACCTGTCATATTCTTTTTTGCCGGGAGGTATACCGAGATATCCGGAACCTGGACTTTGCTGACTCTTACAATGTCTGCAGTATCCCACTTTTCTTTTTCACCCACATCCTTGTAATTTGGTATCTGCCCTTCAGGATAAAGATCCATTTTGAAGGATTGGGAAATTGCTGATGCGCTGATCAGGACCATGATCGCTGCGAATAGATTTTTAGTTGTCTTCATCCACCAAATTTAAGAATTATCTGGAATCTGGTGCTGATGAATACTTCCAAGATCTCACAGAATGTATACTCTTTTTGTAATTCTCCGGAGTATTGTCAATTTTATGTTTTAACCTTCCCTCCCGGGCTTGGGAGTAATGAATAAAAGAAAAGACTGTATCAAAATCACTTTCGACACAGCCTTATTCCTGTTCATATATAAAAAGTCACCTAATTATCTTTTCTCACAATTTCCTTTTTTGAACTTTCAACCAAAAAAATGTATTCATCCTGCAATTTGTCAGCTGCTTACTTAGAACCCTCCTGCTTAATAATAGCTTTGTACCAATTGATCCCGTT
>CAYSAH010000410.1:0-2519 GCA_964428945.1 uncultured Bacteroidaceae bacterium
AAAAATTCAGCATACAGCCGGCGATATATTATGAAGAGGGACCAATGGGGGTGCTCAGTGCCCCGGGCTATTCCTATAGATTTATTGGGGGTGATGCAACATATGTCATCATTCCAAAGGATGTACTTGTGCAGGATTGCCTGATGGTTTATGAGGGACCGGGATTTTATCCGGCTTCGCTTTCAGAGCCCCTGAGTTGTGTGATAGGAGCGATGCATGCGAATTATCATACCAGGGCCGGAAGCTATGTGCATGAGATGGAAATCGTTGAGGGAGGAAAAATGGCCATCCTTGCAGGCGTTGGTCCAATGGGACTGGCTGCGATTAATTATGTTCTTAACAGGAAAGACAGGAAACCATCTTTACTGGTTGTCACCGATATCGATCAGTCGCGGCTGGACAGGGCTGCCAGCTTGTATACAGTTGAATTTGCTGCCAGCCAGGGGATTGATTTACAATATGTCAACACCGGAAAAATGGGAAATCCTGTTGAGGGGCTGAAAGCAATCGCGGGTGGAGATGGATATAATGATGTTTTTGTTTTTGCGCCGGTAACTCCTGTTTTGGAGCAGGGAGATGCAATACTAGGTTTTGACGGTTGTTTGAATTTCTTTGCAGGTCCCTCCGATCCGAATTTTTCTGCAAGGCTTAATTTTTACAATGTGCATTATGCCTATACCCATATTGTTGGCACTTCGGGAGGGAATATGGAGGATATGAAGGAGGCATTGGAAATTATGACGCAGGGACTGGATCCTGCAGGTCTTATAACCCATATCGGCGGTTTGAATGCCGTTCCTGAGACAACCCTGAATCTACCGAATATCCCCGGAGGTAAAAAGCTGATATATACGCACATCGATATGCCTTTGACTGCGATTGAAGATTTTAAGGAGAAAGGTAAAACCAATCCCTTTTTTAAAGAGTTGCATACGATTTGTGAATCTCATAATGGCTTGTGGAATGTTGAAGCTGAAAGCTACCTCCTAGAGAACGCACCTGTAAAAATGTAAAAGAATGATTTACCTGGCCGACACTGCTAATCTTGATGAGCTTAAAAAGCTTTTCTATTATTTTCCCATTGAAGGGATTACTACCAATCCGTCAATTCTTAAAGAGCAGGGAAACCTTTGTCAAAAATCATCCCGGAGCTGAAAGAAATCGTTGGAAACAAGATGCTTCATATCCAGATGTATCAATCAAGACATGAGGATATACTGGCCGAAGCAAGATTCTACAAAAAGCACTTTAAGCTCGGCGACAATTATTATGTCAAAGTTCCTGTAACCGAGGAAGGATATAAAGCAATCTCGCTGCTCAAGAAGGAGGGATTTATGGTAACAGCCACGGCAATATTCACCCAATTGCAGGCGCTTGTTGCTGCGCGTGCCGGGGCTGATTTTGTCGCTCCCAATGTTAACAGACTGGATAATATTTCATACCATGGTATAGAGGTAGTAGGCTACATCAAGGATAACATTGAAGAATATGATCTTCCAACGCGGGTATTGGCTGCGAGTTTCAAAACTGTTGACCAGGTTCACCGGGTAAGTTTATGCGGATGCCATGCTGCAACCATAAGTTTCGAGATCCTGGAGAGATTAAGAAGTCATCCGATGACGGATCTTTCTGTAGAGACATTCACAGAAGATGGTAAGGGAATTTACGATTTAGTTGTTCAGTAAAGAGATAGGATTTCAGAGCATATTATCAGATTATCCATATACTTATTGTTGAGTTTATAGCACTGGTAATAAAGGCGATGAATTAATTTCCGACATAAAAATGTAATAAATGGACATTTATTTTTATGAATAGATCAAGTACTTTAGTTTACTTAAAAGTGCATGTATTTCAGTAAAGTTTTTGTTAGCAGTAGATAGTAGTAGTTTGTTAAAAAAGGGGCTGTCAGAAATAACAGCCCCTTTTTGATTTCTCTGTGTCTTCAGAATTACTTATACAAGGGTCCGTAGGTATCACATGCCCTGTAATCCGATCCTTCCTTGTCCATGCCAAAGGCCGACCAGGCGCTTGGCCTGAATATTTGCTCTTCAGGTACATTATGCATACAAACAGGAATTCTTAGCAGTGAGGCAAGTGCAATGAGTTCAGCACCAATGTGACCATACGAGAAAGCTCCATGATTAGCTCCCCAATTTGCCATAACTGAATATACATTCTTGAAATTTCCACTACCTGTTAGCCTCGGGACAAACCAGGTGGTGGGCCACGATGGATTTGTACGTTCAGTTAAGGTAAAGTGTACTTTATCAGGCAGATCAATAGTTTCTCCTTCAGCAATTTGCAAAACAGGGCCAATTCCTTTAATGATATTGATCCTGCTCATAGTAATTGGCATACCGCCTTTTGTGTTAAAGGTAGATGAAAATCCACCACCTCTGAAGTATTCTTTAACAGCTGCTCCCCAGGTAGTATTATCGAGACATGCCTGTGCTTCATCCTTGGTTATCTGGTACCATGGTTTCATAGCAGGTTTACCTGCAATTGATTGTTGGCCT
>CAYSAH010000410.1:2529-3954 GCA_964428945.1 uncultured Bacteroidaceae bacterium
GTCAAGGGCACTGGAACCGGAATTGATCAGGTGTATAAATCCGTTTTTTGCATTCCCTTTCAAATCAAAACCTGTTACCCTTTTTACTGCGGCGGGGCTCCAGTATGTTCTTACATCGCTGAAAACCTGTGCGGAACCACTTAAGAGGTGGCCAAAAAGCATGGAAATACCATTCAGACTGTCGTTTTCAGTTGCAAGAATGTAGGGTTGTCTTATACCTGACCAATCGAATGATGAACAAAGAATTGCTTCCATAAAATCACCATTAGGAAGATGATCAGTCCATTGACGCTGTCCCTGGAAGCCAGCTGCAAGAGCATTGTGCCCCTGCGCTTCTTCACCAAATCCCAGCTCCTTTAGCCTTGGGTTCCCTACCATCAGGTCTCTGGCGATTAAGGCCATTTTTGTAACATAATCCCATTCTTTTTCTTTCTCTTCACTTGATTTCTGTTCTTCTAAAGAATTATAATCTTTTCCTTCCTTACAGTTTTTCCTTACCCATGCTCTGGCAATTTTATATTCCTCCGGATCATATACGCCCCGTTCAATTCTACGGGCAAATTCTGTCATATCCACAGATTCACATCGCATGCCTAAATAATCTTCGAAAAAATTTGTGTCTACAATGGAACCTGCAATACCCATGGAAACGCTTCCCATTGACAAGTATGATTTACCTTTCATTATGGCAACAGCCAGACCTGCCTTAACAAATGTTAGTATCTTATTTTTTACATCCTCCGGAATTTCGGTGGAACCAGAGTCCTGAACATCCTCTCCATATATTCCGAAAGCAGGAAGCCCTTTTTGATTATGGCCGGCAAGGGCAGCAGCAAGATATACGGCTCCTGGCCGTTCAGTACCGTTAAAGCCCCAGATTGCTTTTGGTAAGTGCGGATCCATATCTATGGTTTCGCTTCCATAGCACCAGCACGGAGTTACCGTGAGGCTTACCCCTACACCTTCCCTGGCAAATTTTTCAGCTGTTGCAGCAGCTTCAGCAACTCCACCAATGCAAGTGTCAGCAATAACACATTTTACTTTTGTTCCGTCCGGATAGGTTAACTCCGACTCGATAAGGGATGCTGCAAGTTTTGCCATCGCCATGGTTTGTTCCTCGAGGGATTCTCTTACTCCCCCCAATCTTCCGTCGATTGTTGGTCTGATCCCGATTTTTGGATTCTGGCCTATGAATCTTTGTTTTTTCATGATCATTATTGAATTAATTTATAGTTGAAATATTTTTCAAATGTACTTTTAATGGTATTCGATTCTGAACCGGGCTTGTAGAGTTTAGTAGGGAAAGATTTTCTGACAAGATCCCTGCCTTCATCAATGGAAGATAAATGTCCCATAGAAATTGCCTGGATGAGGATATTACCGATAACGGCACTTTCCACGGGGCCTGCATATACATTTTTCTGA
>CAYSAH010000411.1:0-3940 GCA_964428945.1 uncultured Bacteroidaceae bacterium
TGCAAATCTGAACTCTATTTTCAAATTTTATCAGAGCCTGTGGGAGGAATTGAATCAAAAAAGAGGCTGTACTCAGCGGGTGAGACAGCCTCCTGACGGACTATGAAGTCCAGGTTTACAGTTTGCTGCTGAAGGCGCTCAGGTGGTTTCGTGATGCTGCGAGAAGGTTATTGTAGACCCTCAGGAGGTTGGCCACTTCAGTTGATTCTATCGCTTTCTCCAGGTCGGCTATGTCAAGCTCTTCAATTGCAACTCCGACCTTTAGGGCTTCAGTGAGGTTTGTACCTTTTGCTATCAATTCATCGTAGAGGCCCTGGAATGCCGGGGTGAATTCGCCGGGGCCTTTGTCTGCCACCGGGTCAGTCAGACCATAGCCGACTATCAGGTTCAGCACGGCGTCCATGTGTCTCTGTTCGCTGATGGCTATGTTTCTGAATACAGGCATATTATACAACTCATAGAATTTGTTGTACACATCTCTTGCCACCTTTTCCTCCTCGCGCATGTGCATCAGGGTTGCTTTTTCCGTGTCGGTAAGTGTACCAGTAAAATCGCAGTTGGCGCTCCTGGTTGGGTCCTGCTGGCTGCAATCTGTTGTTTCTGAGGATTTATTAGCTGCCTCATTGTCGAACTTGTCGCATGAAATTAATGTCACAGCCAGTCCTATGGCTGCAAGCACTGTTATCAGTCTGTCTCTGCTTTTCATTGTTGTATGGGTTTAATTTTCGCACAAAATAGGGGGTGAAATGATGAAGAAAAGATGAATTTCTGAAGAGGGTTCCTATACTAAAATTTGCAGAGCAGATCATATGCTCGGATTACTTTTTGGTATTTGGATAAAATAGTTGTATATTTGCATCCGATATTGCGGGGTGGAGCAGTGGCAGCTCGTTGGGCTCATAACCCAAAGGTCGGAGGTTCGAATCCTCCCTCCGCTACAAAGAAAAATCCCTTTCTGCGCAAGCAGTGAGGGATTTTTGATTTTAGGCGAGGCAGGCTTGCCTGAGCGAAGGCTAAAAGCAAAAAGACCTTAAACCTGTCGAAGACAGGTAAAGGGATTCTTTCTTTGGGCTGTCACCTCATGAGGATCATGAAATAATCCTCCCCAAACTTCATGAACTCATCCTTCTCTCAACAACAGGCAGGGTGAGATCAGGTATTTCATGAATGCTATCTTGTTAATTTAGCTGTCCCTGTGACAGTCTTTAATGTAATTTTTGGTATGCTGTCACCCCTGATGAAGCTTTTACTGTAGTAGTCATCCTTCTTTCCGAAATCTGAAGAAGAATTGTAATTTTTAATATCGTCCAGGAAGGTCTCTTCAATGTCGAATTTGAAAGGAGAGATAATTCTCCCTTCGTCAGCCATTGCAATAAACTCAAAGTACCCTGTTACAGGATGACCATTAAATCTGATCTGTGCCTTATTAAAACTGGATCCCACGTACAGGTCTGCTTCAGGTTCCCGGGCCAGTGAAATTTTTACAATCCCTATTCCAGTACTGAAACTACTTTCCCCATTAACTGTCAAATCTTTTGCTCTGACTGATCCGATTCCAGAACTCATGTTGAATGAACCCTTTGAATGTTGAATTTTAGCTTCCAAAATGCCTAGCTGCAAATTAATAGATCCCTCGACATTTTTAATACTAAACCGTCCCTGACCATAGATAACCTTTAGAACTCCGATAAATTCGTTTATTTCAAATTCACCTGAACTCCCGTTGCAACTGATATACATACCATGAGGAACAGCGATTATCAAGGTACTCTCTTCAAAATATGTTTGCGTAGGCTTGTGTGGATCATAATTCATGATATTTGCCTTCAAATAAACTGCCCTTTGCGATTCTCTCACTTCGAACTTCTCATCTGGTTTGGCTACATATCGAAGCTTTATCTCTATATCTTCTGAATTGGAACCAGTAATAAAAACTTTTGTTTTCCCCATGGTTTCTATTGACAATGTGTCTTTATTTGTGAATTTCCAGGCCTCCTCTTTCAATTCCTTTGAAGGCATTCTTGCGAAAACTGGGTATGATTGAATTATTATTGTACAGGGAAGAAGAAGTAATAATTTAATCATTAATGTTCTGCTAATTGTTTTCATTTTAGTGTTTTTTATCATTGGCATATGATACTGATTCTTCATTTTATTTCAATTTTTCTATTCATATCTCAGATTATTAACCGGGTTATCGCTTATGACCTTATAAGTCATTATACCACTGATGATAATAAACGATCCCGCTACAATGACAAGTGCATACAGGAAAACATCAAATCCGATTTGTGTCCTGTTCATATATTTGGTGAGCCATTCATTCAAGAGAAGATAAACAAGGGGAATTGCCAGACAGGAAGCGATTATAAATGGTGGTATGTATTCGTTCAGGAATACTTTAAGGATACTTTTTGTATCAGCCCCAAGTATTCTTCTTATTGCCATCTCATTGATTTTTGAAGTTGAAACAAGGTATGATACCGAAATAATACCCAGCAGCATCAGAAAAAGGCTTACTATTGTAGAAAAAGCAAGTGTGTGTATAATTTTTACCTCCTTTGAATAAACATTGTTGTACTGATCATCCATAAAGAAATAAGAGAATGGAGCAACCGGGTCAACCTGTTTCCAGTTTTCACTGAGGAATTCCAAAGCCTGTTCTGACAAGTTGTCAGCGGTTTGAAAAAATAATTGAAAATTGCTGGCGATAGAAGAACTGTTTACCACGAATGCCATGGAAGAAGGAGTCCTGTCCGATTTACCGAAATAGATATCTTTCACAACCCCGATAACAATTTTTTCATTATTCCCCCAGAAACCAATAAGTTTTTTACCAACAGCATCACCTCCGATCCTCTTCGCCAATTGCTGATTTATGATTACTGCTGAGACAGAATCAGTGGAAAAGTTTCTGCTGAAATCCCGGCCTTCAATAATAGTAGCACCTATTATTTTGAAAAAATCATAATCAACACCAATAAAGCCAACGGAGATCTCTTCATCGGGTCTCTGTGAAGGTAACCTGACTGTTGTAACATTTGAAACAGGTCCCAGGGGGTAATTGGAAGCAGAAGTAAAACCAGTAAAAAGAGGAGTGTTTTTAACTAGCTGGGATGCTAAAAATCGCCTGTGTTCCAGTGAATTTGCACCCCTGAGGTAATTATTTGTAACAATCAGGTTTTTTCTTTCAAAACCCAGATCCATAGTTGTAAGGTATTTAATTTGTCTGCCGGCAATAAGTGAGGCTACAATCAGTCCAACAGAAGTAAAGAACTGAATACCTAACATTAATCTTCTCAGGTTAATTGAGTGCTTGCTTCCTGCAATTCTAAGTTCAACTATCCTTGACTTCTTCATCTTAATTGCCTCAGGAATGGTAATATTATTTATCAGGGATGAAGAATAGAGTGCCGGAAAAAGTGGAAGAATAAATGACAGGATTATGAGAATGATAATTATCTTAACATTGAATAATTCATTAATGTCCAATCCTCCGGATGTCAGTTCTGAAATAGTATTACGGAGAGAGATTATCAGCAGAGCCGAAAGAAAAGATGCAAGGAATATATAAATCAGATTCTCAAAATAGAAACGTGTGAATACTATTCGTTTGGTTTCACCATACGCTTTACTTATTCCTATCCTGAAAATTTCTGAAATGTTCTTACCTATGTTCAGGATCATATAATTTCCCAGGGCTATAATCAGGATGAATAGAGCTATCCATGGCAGAAGACCGACTAACTGTGAATTCCCGCTGTTATATGCAGAGTTCTGCATAATATCACCGGAATGAAGATAAATGCCGGTCAGAGGCTGAAGAGTAAGTTTGATCAGGTTGTTATCTACCTCAAAACTTTCAGCAATAATCTTATTCAGAACCTTCTCCGTTTCATCCTTTGATTTTTTGTCTTTCAGTACAAGAAAGAAATTTGCA
>CAYSAH010000412.1:0-3940 GCA_964428945.1 uncultured Bacteroidaceae bacterium
TGCATAAAGAACATTGACTCCTGCAAGAAGGAGTATGATATACACCAGCATAACCCCAACAAACAAGCCGACGAATTTAAATATGTTGGAAATTGCACCAAGCGGACAGAGGTATTTGCACCAGAACAGCCTGACAAAAATGGACCCAAGAATCGTTATGGCGATGGCAATGATCGCATAAAGCACTGTTACGTCAGCATCAAAGCCTGAAACAATGGCATAGAAAGGATCGTATTCCTTGCAGAATAATTCATTGGTTTTGAAGGTGAAGTAGAGGGTTATAAACAGAAGGACATACTTCAGGGATCTCAGGATCTTGTCAAGAACACCTTTAATTGTTATTCTTATCTTCAGTTTATCACCGAGTGTTCCGAGCCATTCGCTTATTGTCCCGACCGGGCAGATATAGGCACAAAACAATTTACTGAAAAGAAAAACACCAATGATAAGCAGTGCCCCCATCACCATCTGCGTGCTGGTCATTGTACAGGCCAGGCTTTGGTTGAGCAGGTACGATCCAATGGCCTGTATCCCGCCATAAGGACAGTAGGCTTCAAAATCGGCCAGGAAGTTATCATTAATAAATGCCCTCAGGGCCAGGTATACAATAAACAGGATTACTGACCACTGGATGGCAATTCTTGGCCAATTGGTGATTTTTTTCTTTTTCTTTTTCATGGGTTTTATTAAAAAGGAGTATTATTTTAAAAGAAGTGACGACAGGTCAAGGTCATTGTCGTTCACATTCAGGTGATGTGCTGCAATATATTGCTTAACCGGATTCTTCCTCGCTTTCAGGGCACCTGGCTCGGCATGCTGTCCGGCCTTGTGCCCGATAATTATTCCGAACATGATGGCAGCGGCGATCTGCAGGTAGCTCATGAAGTTTAAGGAACGGACAAGGGGTTTCTCGATTACGGCCTGCTTCTTCATTACGGAAACGAGGAGTTGTGCAGGTGCATCTTCAATATGATCCAGGATTGACATCGTGTCGTTCACCTTCTGGTAAAGGTTCCTGCAGGATGCACAGGATGCGAGATGATCCGTAAAGGCCGGATCCTGGGATCCTGAATACAAATCTTGTCGAAAGTTCTGGCAATTCATCTTATAAGCTTATTGGTTTTTATCCTGTACGCACCAGTTCCGGCCGGCATTGAACTTCTGCTGACAGGATTTTGGTTTCCCCTGATGTATATTAAGACGCAGGGGATTTTTATTTCTGGCGCTGAGACACTTTTTTTTTTTTCATCGGCCCTTCTTCAAAAGCTCAAAAAACAGAAAAGCTGCAGGGCAACCGGCAATCCTTTTCCCGGAAGAACTGTTTCCTGCCGGACCTGAAAAATGCAATAGCCGCGGTAGCAGGAAGGAAATTTACAGATATATATTATTTACGTACACCTGAAATCTGTTCCCGCCTGTCGCAGTCGGTCTTGTTACAGAATTTGCACTGTTTGTTCATCTCCATCATATCGATGAGCAGTTGATCGAGCATGGCTTTCTGATCATCATCAACAATGGTTTTGATATTCATGAAATGTTTGATGGTCTGCCGCTTGATCCCTGTTTGCAGCCGACCGATATTCACTGCCAGCGAATCCAGCTTTTCTTTTGAGGGATTCTCCTGCGAAAGTTCATTGAGCAATTTGAATTGTTCTTCGCACTGCAAATCGATGATGGACTGGTAAACACGGAAGACCTTGGCATCGAGTTCTGAGATCGCTGCAAACTGCTCATTGGTGAGATGGAGTTGCTTTCTGAGAAATTCATCAGAGCTGAACTGATCCGAGACCGGTTCGGAGGAGGAGCCGGTGTTCATGGCTATAATTGTAACTATTGCAGATATATTAATAACCAGCAGGAATATGTTAAGCCATTTCGTAATTCTGTTTCTGTCTCTTGGTTCCATGGTTAATAGTTTTCAAAAAATGATGCTAATGATTTTCGCAAGGATACTTTTGCCCTGTATATAAGTGATTCAACAGAGGCTTGCGTGAGCCCCATTTCATCACAGATCTCTTTATGGGAATATCCTTCAAACTTGTGAAGGAGGATCGCTCTTTTCTGATTATCGGGTAGCAGGTCTATATTCCTGAACAACTCGATCCGGGCCTCCTCTGTTTCCATTGTCTTATCAGGAGTTTCCCTGTTATGATGCTTTGGATCTTTATCCAGGTCCTTCACAGACCGGTCGGGATCGCAGTTGCGGGAAGGATCGGCAGGATTATTCTTTCGCAGGAGACTGATGCATTTACAGTAGGCGATGCGGTAGATCCAACCCGACATATCATCAATACTCTTCAGACTGGACAAGGATCTGAAGACTTCCATAAAAACATCCTGGGAGATATCTTCCGCATCGGAACGGTTTTTAAGAATACGATAGCAACTGTTAAATACTAATTTCTGATACTTTCTTATTAAAAGTTCAAAAGCACTTTGGTCATTCAGAAGAATTTTATCAATTAACTCCTTATCGTGCATCAGCTATTGCTATGTGGAAATCAGTTCCTGTTTATCTGTATGTGTATTTTGAAGGTGGTAAGACCAATTGAAGGAGATTATTTTGGCACACTGGCAAGTACTTTTTCCAGATGGGCCCTGGCATCCTCTTCCTTTAAGAATATATCTCCTTCTGTTTCCCACCAGGTTTCACCCTTCGAAATGCCAAGTTTGTCGCAGCCCACCACTTCCCTGAGCCTGACATCAACCAGCGACTTCATTTTAATACTGTCACTCTTCATCCTTACAATTTTTGCTTTGATCACAGCACCTTCCTGGATGTTTCCCTCTTTGTCGAGCAGGGCTAAAATACCATAGCAATTGGAGCCTTCCATCGCCCAATCGCCGATCCTTTCCTTCAGAAAATCGCTGAGCTGGGCACTCTCTTCAACATACTCATATACCACATCGGATTCTTTTTTATTTCCGGAACAGGAGCTGACCAACAGGATAAGAACCGTAAGTGTAAAAATTGAAAATAACTGTTTCATAAAAATAGGGTTTTGAGATTTTGACTACAATACTTATAAGACGCAAGTTCCTTAACTTTCTGGCGCAATAAAGATAAAGATTTTGAACATGGCTGTTAAAATCACAGACAATTCAGAATCAAACAAAATAGCAGGACGGCAGGGGGAAATATCCGGAGCTTCGATCCGGTGGTTCCCTTGCCGGAAAATCTGATTCCGGACTTGTTTCCCTGGAAATCATTAAAAATGCTGAATTAGCGGAGATAAAGTTAAATTGAAACGAATCAAACACTTAGAGGTGCTATTTTTAATTTGGCACCACTACTGAATATATTAGGTGGGAGATACTGGTTATGGTTTGGCATTTTTTCAAATCTTTGTGTTCAGATCATCCCACCAATGAAGCGATTTGACTTAAAAAAAATCAACATAAGAAGGACAGGTCAATGGTCCTTTGTTATCATCCTTGCCATCTTTTGGATCAGGACGATCTTTGACAAGAATTTCTTTTTCGACTTTGAAGCCTGCTGTCCCTTCGGCGGCATGCAATCCATGACCACCTATGTCATTTCCGGAGCGATGACCTGCACCATGGGTGGAATGCAGATCGTGATGGGCGGCTTGCTGGCCCTCTCTGCCATCCTGGTCTCAAAATTGTTCTGTGGCTATGTCTGTCCCATCGGTACGATCTCGGAAGGCCTTGGAAGATTGGGAAAGCGACTGAAGTTGCCCACATACAAATTAGGGGGAATAGCTGACATGATCATGCGTTCGCTGAAGTATATTCTCCTCTTTATCGTATTTTATTTTACCCTGGAGAGCAACGACCTGTTCTGCAAAAAGTTCGATCCTTTCTTTGCAACAGTCACCCTTTTTGGTACGGATGTATCCGCCTGGATGGCCAGCCTTGCCATCGTACTGCTCATCCTTGGAGCCATATTTCTCCGTCAGTTCTGGTGCAGATATTTGTG
>CAYSAH010000413.1:0-3938 GCA_964428945.1 uncultured Bacteroidaceae bacterium
GTATTAGGTATCAGGTATTAGGTATCAGGCACTCCCAAGTACTCCTAAGTACTCCTAAGTACTCCTAAGTACTCCTATTGCTGCTCCTCTGTGTTTATTTGCGTTCTTCTGTGGACAATAAAAAGTTGAGGTTATAAAGGTACATTCTCTACACCGTCCATTTTATAAACGATTTCCTTAACCCATTTCGCCCACTCGAGGGGCTTCCTGGAATTGTCAAATGTCTGCCAGGGAATGGGTTTCCCAAACCTTATGCTGATATGCTTGTTCCGGTGCTTATAGGTTTCATCCATCAGGTAGAGCATTTCCACATTTGCCTTGATCCCTATGAATTTTCTGAAATTATACAGGCGGTAGAAGAAATTCGAATTTCTGCCTCCCATGTGTACCGGGATAATGTCCCTCTGATACTGTTTTGCCTTCACGATAAAGCTTTTCTGCCAAACGAGGTCCATGATCTGAACATTGATCTTGCGGCTTACCATACCTGCCGGGAAGGTCATGATATGCACATCCGATTTAAAGGCAGCATCCATTTGCTCAGCGAGTAAGGCCCCCTGTTTTCCGTGCTTGTTTACCGGCAGAAAGACATCGTGCAGGTTTTTGAGGTTCATCAGCAGGTCGTTGACAAGGAATTTATAGCTGTGTGGGCCATATTTTTTACCAACTATGTACATGATCACGTGTCCGTCGAGGCCCCCGAGTGTATGGTTTGCGGCAAATATGAATTTTCCACTATCCGGCAGGTTCTCTTCTCCCTCTGCTTCAATAGTGATATTGAAAAATTTCATCATGGCCACACTGAAGTCGTATCCTTTCAGATGACCATAATCCCTGATCACCTCGTTAACGAAATCCTGGTGAACTATTTTTCTCAGATAAGTGTATATAAATCCAGGGATCCACCGTGCCAGTTTTGGATTCTTCCCGTAGAATAATTCCTTTACATCTACCTCTTTGTAATTGTTTTTTTCAGCGGCAGCCATTTATTCGTTTTTTGTTCAGGCTTCAAAAATAGGGAAAAGTTTAATGCATTTTATAAATTTTCAGGCTGTCTCAACAGTCAGGCCCGAAAAACAATATGGTTCAAATTCAAAGTTGTATCAAAATCTTTTTGACTTCTGATACGGTTTCAGGGCTCAAATTCAATTCTTTTCTGAATTACATGGATCATTATCATCTAAGAGCGCATTACAGCCAATGTCTTGCCTTTCAGGCATCCCTGGAAACAGCTTAGAATTTGAAATTCTGGAGGAACCAAAGAATCAAATGATCTCGCTTAGTATCCTGATCCGGTCTTCTATGGGAGGATGCGTTGAAAACATGGATGAGAAGGATACCTTTTTCTTCTCACCCGGATTATCGATAAACATCTGGGCCACATCCTTGCGCTGAACGGCTTCAATTCTTGAATCGACAGATATTTTGCGAAGAGCAGAAGCCAGTCCATCGGCATCTTTTGTGATCTCAACCGCGCCGGCATCTGCCATATACTCCCTCTTTCTGGAAAGGGCGAACCTGAAAATTGTTGACAGCAGCCAGCCGATTGCAGCAAGAACAATTACAATCAGCATGATGACCGCTCCATTGCCTTTTTTGTTTCCTCCGCCGCTGAACCTTATCGTCCGCAGCAGTGCCTGTGTAACAAAGGCAAATATCCCGACAAAGATGACCGACACCACCAGGAGCCTTACATCCCTGTTCCTTATATGCGTAAGTTCATGGGCAATGACTCCTTCCAGTTCCTTGTCATTCAGCTTGTCAATAATACCTCTTGACAGCGATACGGTGTAGGTTTTATTGTTCAGTCCACTGGCAAAGGCATTCAGGCTGTCGTCCTCAATTATATTTACTGCAGGCATCTTCATTCCGGCAGTCATCGCCAGGTTTTCAACCAGGTTATACACCCTTTTATTCTCTTTGCGTTCCAGGGGTCTTGACCCGGTTGCCTTATTGATCATGCTGGAATGGGATGAATAGGCAACCAGGAACCAGATCAGAACTCCCGCTGTAATAAAGGGTATAGCGCCCAGGAAAGCTCTCAGGGGGTCCATTCCCGTGTCTGACTGGATCGTGGCATAGATCACGAAGAAAAGAAAGGTCAGTGTATAAAGGACCACGGGAAAAAGGATAAGCAGAATGACCGACCTGGAATTGTTTCTCCAGATCTGTGTCTGTAATCCGGCTAACTTCATTTTTTACTGATCAAATTTAACCTTAGGGGGTTCTTCCATGCTTTCCCTCCGCTCACCAAGATCGAACATGGTCTCCTTTTTGAACCCGAACATTCCGGCAACTATATTCGACGGGAAAGATTCCACACCAACATTAAGTTCTTTCGTTGCAGAGTTAAAGAACCTCCTTACAGAGGCAAGCTTATTCTCAACGTCGGATATCTCCTCCTGCAGGTTAAGAAAATTCTGGTTTGCTTTGAGGTCCGGGTATGCTTCCACGGCGACCTTTAGTCCTCCGAGTGCGCTGCTCAATGCTGATTCCGCGGCAATCTTTTCGTTGATCGATCCTGCACCCATGGCCCTGGATCTTGCTTCGGTCACCTCGGTGAGAAGATCCTTTTCATGCTTCATGTAGCCTTTGACAGCTTCAACCAGCTGGGGAATCAGATCGTGCCGCTGCCTGAGTTGTACGTCGATGTCGGCAAATGCATTTTCGCGGTTATTTCTTAACCTTACCAGCCGGTTATAGGCTGAAATAAAAAACAATGCCACCAATAGGATGATGGAGATCAGGATAATTGCTAATGTCATAATCTGTCTGTTTTGTTGAACTATAAATGTATTAAATTTTGGAGCATGAATGCAATGAATCTTCCGGATTAATTCCGGAGGGATTTAACAGGGGTCAGGCGCAAGGCACAGGGCACAGGGCGAGGAGCATGAGGCATGGGGCATGGGGCATCAGGTATCAGGATTCCGGGCTGTTTAAGTACAGTCAGGAAATCAAGAAATCTTTGTGGTCCTTTGTGCTTCTCTGTGTTTCTTTGTGTAACAGCTGTGACACAGAGATATGCTGATCACTTTGCTGACGTAATCGGAGGAGGACGCGGAGGGGCAGCAAGCTGCAAGTTGTAACACAGAGTTACACGGAGGTGGGTGCAGAGTTACACGGAGTTTTTTGAATAACAGGACGTATGAGGGAGTTGGGGAGGAGGACGCGGAGGGCAGCAAGCTGCTTTTTAACTTGAAGAGTGTTCATTTCGACTGAAATTCCCCTCCTTCCGGCTGGAGCTGCCGTTTTATGGATTCGAACATATCTCTTCACTACTGGCCTCCTAATTGTAATCTTCAGGCTTACAGAAAAAAAAATCCCCCGGATCAGGCGATCGGGGGATTGAATGAACTAAAATGAAGCTCCGCTTAATTTCGGATCCATTTTTTTCTTTCGTCTCATGGATTGGATCCACCACAAGGGGTGGTCTGTTAAAGTAAAGGGAAATAAAAGACGGACTGGTGACGGTTCACGCATATCCCTGGCTATAAAGAAGCCTGCCGGTGCTATACCGATACCGGGTATTTCGCTTAATCCTGTAATTAGCTTCCCTGAACCGGGATCCTTAGCTTCTTTGAATTCATTTCGGAAGATATTCTCATCTGCAGTTTCCCTGCGATGTTCGGCGTCAAATTTATTTGACTCCATATTCACTGCTTTTTCTATATTATTTTTCATAACTGTCTTCTTTTAATTGACAAAATTTTACAATGCAAATATAAATTGCATTCATTCTATGGAACACAACAGATTTGATCAGTTTATATTCTGAATTAACAGTAATATATATGATATTTTAGATTGAGGTTAAAATAGAACAGTTAATAGCTTATTTATCCTTTCGTTCCCAACCTTTACCTGTATCGCGACTTTAAACGGGGGGCTAACGAAATCGTTCGGGCCACCGCACGAAGGCTCTGGAGAGCCTGTTG
>CAYSAH010000414.1:0-2565 GCA_964428945.1 uncultured Bacteroidaceae bacterium
CATATACCTCGCGCCTCGAATCGGTCTGCCCGGTCACCTGACACCTGAACCCTGACCCTTGATGCCTCGCGCCTTGCGCCTTGTGCCTTGCGCCTTGCGCCTCCTGCCTATTGACTATTACCATTTTATCGCGTAACTTGTCTCATTACTAAACCTACTTAAACACCCCGAAACTATGAGACCACTTATCATCGGTATCTTAGCGTTTCTTGCCTGGATGGTGCTTTCCACATGGTATTACACCTCGAACATTTTTCCAGATTTCCACCCGGCAGAAGAAACTACAAGTGCGGAGGTGATTCCCGATACCCTGGCGGAACCTCCTGAAACTCCACCTCTTCCGGTTGTTCCGGATGATCTTTCCCTCTATTTTGATTTTGATAAAACACTCGTCCTTAACACGGCGGACCTTAACAACTGGTTGCCGGCCTGCCTGGAATACCTTGGAGCTGACGCCGGATCCTGCCTGGAGCTTGTTGGCCATACTTGCGATATCGGCACGGTTTCCTATAACATGGACCTGGGGATGAGCCGTGCAGAGGCTGTTCAGTCCTATCTTCTTAAAAACGGTTTTTCAACAAGCTGCATCAAGGTATCCAGCAAAGGCGAAGCAGAACCCAAAGCCGCAAATACCAGCACGGAAAACCGTAAACTCAACCGCCGGGTTGAAGTTCATATTAACCATTAACAACTATTGCCATGAACATACTAAACATTATACTTGCCAAAACCACAACCGGGGCAGCCATCGAGATCGTTATCCTCCTGCTGGTAGCAGGCCTGATCGGCTACCTGAGCGCCCATTTCTATAACAAATCAGTTTATACAAAAAAAATCAAGGTGCTTGAAGATGAGAAATCAGGCCTGGAAAGAAGGATTACGGGCCTGGAAAGGGACATTGAGGAACTGAAAAAGAAAGCAGAGGAAGCCAGGAAGAAGTAAGGACATCGGGACTCCCTTTAGACGGGGTCCGCTTACAAACACAAATGTTCCCGGGAATCCGGAAAATGCACAAAACCAGGAGATTTTATCCTTTTCGTGGGGATCGATATTGCAGCAGGGAATATCATGAAAATAAGACCATAATATTTTCAACATCGATCTCACTGTCTTATTATACAACATAATTTAATGCTGTGGTGAACATTCACATGAAACCCTGGTGTGAGGCTTTTAAGATGCGAAATCTTTATACAAGGGCCGGAAAAACAGGTTGAAAGACACTCTTCTGCTGATAAAACTTGGTATTTCAATAATAATTCCATATTTTCACTTCACGTACAATTTACTATTACTCTGTTAGAACAGCAATTCTTGTATTCTGAATCATTAACTTAAAATCTACTACTATGAGAAAAAAAATTACTTCTGTACTGGCAATATTTGCCTTTCTGTTTACTGCCTCCCAGGCGCAGGTAATCTTCGATCCTGCGTATTACCCTGAGGGTAACCTGCCGGCAGGCATGACAATTGTTGATATTGAGGGAACCAAGTACCTGAAGGTGGCACTGAGTGGATGGAGCACTTCTCTCCAGCTTCCAAAGACAGTTACAACCCAGCCAGGTTACACTAAGATGAAGGTGATGGTGAAATACGAAGAAGGAACCTCCGGATTCACTGCTGATAATGTAAATACCTTCCTGAAACTTGCCGATGCTTCCTGGACTGAGATCGTTGCCGGGGGTGCTGCCAGCAGCCTCGAATTCAAGGAATACAACCTCACGGTACCGGAAGGATCTGCTGTGGGTGTGTTCCAGTTTGCCGGACAGGAAAGAACCGGCTGGAGTGCTGTAAGCGGTGATACAATGTATATTGGCAAAGTTACAGTTGAAGGCCCGGGGGCTCTCCTCGACCCTGTGCTTACAATGCCAGAGTACCTGCCAGCCGGCTGGTCGCTTGACACGATCGAGGATGTGATCTATTACAAGATCGCCCTGAATGGATGGAGTTCAGCATGGCAGTTTAATACCTCTTATGGCGAAGTTACAGTCCCTGCCGGAGTTACAGCCGTAAGGACCATGGCAAAATTTGCCGAAGGAACCTCAGGTTATCTTATTGCTGGTGTAAATACTTTTCTGAAATTTTCAGATCCAAACTGGACCGAAGTAACTGCAGCAGGTTCTGCCAGTAGCGCCGAACTTAAAAAATACGGACTGGCAATAACTGCAGAATCAGTTCTTGGAGTATTCCAGGTAGCCGGACAGGAGACCACGAGCTGGAGCGCCGTTGCCGGCGACACACTTTGGGTCGGAGCGTGGTATCCGGATATGGTTGAAAGCATTGCCATCGAATCCGAAGGTGGTGCAACAACCATTGAGACCATAGCTGGAACATTAAAGCTTACAGCTGTTGTTACACCAGCCGATGCCTTTAACGCAGGCGTGAACTGGACAAGTTCTGATGAAGAAATTGCAACGGTAAGTTCTTCAGGACTGGTAACTGCCGTTGAAGATGGGAGCGTTACCATAACTGCAACTGCAAAAGACGGAAGTGGCGTTACAGGTACCTTCGATATTACCGTCAGCAACCAGCACATCGGTTTTGAAAACGCTGTTACAAAAGCCA
>CAYSAH010000414.1:2575-3932 GCA_964428945.1 uncultured Bacteroidaceae bacterium
CGAATCCTGCAGAGAACAGCATCGCATTCACCAATGCCAAAAATGCAAATATTTCTATTTTTGATATGAGCGGAAAACTGGTGAAACATGCTGCAAACGTCGATGCAAATATGAAAATTGATATTTCATCCCTGACCGGTGGAGTTTATATCGTTCGCGCTGAACAGGACAAGGAAGTACAAATCCTTAAAATGGTTAAATAATCAGAATAGTTAAGTAAAGAAAGAGGGCCTGAAAAGATCATGGCCCTCTTTTTTTTTGCTATTGTGAACCTTCATGTCTCCTATGATCCCCAGTGTGTAATATTGATCACAGAAAGAACAGACAAAACTGTCTGCATTCATGCAGGGATGAAAAAAGAAGTGTCATCAGTTCAATAAACCTTTTCCTGAATCATTGAAGTCCAGCATTCCAAAAAAAGCAGACTCTGACGCAGATCTGCTTACCTTGTTAAAAAGTGGATTTCAGTACCCCCTGCAAATTACTTCTTTAATAGATCCCTGATCTCTGTCAGGAGCAACTCTTCCTTTGAGGGAGCAGCAGGTGCAGCAGGAGCTTCCACCTCTTTTCTCGACATCTTATCCACCATCCTGGTATAAGCTTTAACAACCAGGAAGATCGTAAAGGCCACAATAATGAAAGTTACAATGGTATTCAGAAATATGCCATAGCTGATGGCAACTTCAGGAACAACTGTATCCCCATTCATACTTGCACCCTGGAGGACGATCTTTAAGGTTGAAAAATCGACATTTCCAAGCAACAGCCCGATAGGAGGCATGATAATATGATCGACAAGAGATTTTACAATGGCACCAAAATATAATGCCATGATCAGTCCAACAGCGATCTGAAGAACATTTCCCTTACTGATAAATTGTTTGAATTCCTTTAGCATAATTTTACGATTTAGGGTTAATCTTTAAGTAACAGATGAGGCAGGGATTTGTTTAAATATCGGGTCAAGGTGAAATATTCCATCAGGGATTACAGACTTAAAATAGTGGATTATGTTCCAAAGAATTCAGTATCCGAACGAACTGCATGCAGCACTATATAGGAATATAATTATACCAATGGAAGAATTGCGCTTGAGAATTAAATCTTTTGTTATTATGATTCTTAACTTTGTCATCGCACCCCATGCAGATTTTCTTTATAAGCCTGGTTTTTTCTGAAACCTAATCCGAAAAAAACAGTATAATATATTTTTGGTAATTGTGAAAGGTAAGGTCCAAAAACAGTTGATTCTATTCGGGAAGAATGCTCTGCTGCTGCTTCTCCTGAACATGTCATTGCTGCTAAATGGTCAGATCGTGATCAATGAATTTTCAGCCTCCAATACCAACACGATCAC
>CAYSAH010000415.1:0-3904 GCA_964428945.1 uncultured Bacteroidaceae bacterium
TCAGGCCCAATCGTGATCTGCTCGACCAGTGTGGGCATGAACAAGAGTTCCAGGATGAGATTATCCAGGTAGATCTTCGTAGTTTGATAAGATACATTAAAGGCTATCCGGGCATTTTTATCCGTTGGATTGGTCATGGTAAAATCAAAGCTGTAGTTTTGCATCTGGTCCGTGAGTGTTACTTCGTGTCCCCCGGAATAGCCTGTGTAGGGTTCCCCGCTCATCCCGAAACTGGGGCTGAGCTTCGTTTCCGCACCTTCATATCTTGCATCATAGGAAAATCGGTATTGTGCATTTTTGATTAATTCAAGACCAGATTGCATGAATTGCACCATCCAGTTGCTTGCTCCCGGAGTAGCAATATTGATCATTACCTCTTCATTTTGAACCGAGACATCTGCGACAGCACCTCCTTGTGCATAGAAACTCCAACCGCTTAATCCACGTTCGAATCCTGGATTGCTTAATTCCCATGGCTCCGGATATTTCTCTCTCGGATCGACCTGTTCAGTTAAGCCATAGAGAAGATCATTCTTCCAGAAGCCAAGGCCGTCATCATAGGCTCCAAAACCTGCCTTAAACTCCCAATATGCCCAGCTGAAGCCAAAATTTTCAATGGTGCGTGCGATACATGCCGTCCATTTTCTTCTTGATACCTGATCTGCCATGGAGTAGGAGCCGAACTCTCCGACATGCACGGGCACATCTTTTGTTTCAGAAAAAGCAGCTGCCTGTGCAAAATCATTGATCATGGCCTGGGTTTGTGAAGCGGTGCTATCCCATTTTGTTCCCAACCATGCATCGGCGCCTTCTACCCAGCTTGCCCCCTGGTGCGTAAACTGGAAGGGATTGTAATAGTGAATGGTCATGATCAGATTGGTATCAGATTCCGGCCAGGCTAGTTTGTTTACCGAACCGGAACTGTTCCAGTCAGGTGGTCCGATTACCACTTTCCTGGTTGGATTCTTAACCCGGATTGTATCCAGCACTTTTGGAATTAAGTCATTCCATTTGGCCTGGTCCAGGCTTCCGTGAGGCTCATTCAATGGCTCAAAAAGAAGGCTGTCCGGATAATCCTTAAAAGCCTCTGCGATCTGGCTCCAAATAGTCAGAAAGCGTTCTGTATGTCCGTCGGGATCATCAAAAATCTCATCATAATGATGCATATTTATCATGATCAATAATTTATGCTCAAGGGCCATTTTAACAACGGTCCTGATGGTATCGATGAATTCTGCTTCAACGGTATAGGGCGCTTCAGTAAGGGCATAATCCGACCACTTGACCGGCATTCGGATATGTGAAAAGCCTTTATCAGCAATTTCTTCAAAATAGTAAGGATAAATTGCCGGTCCCAGGCCATTTCCACTCCTGGGGTTCTCAAACATATTCCCAAAGTTAATCCCGCGGCCTAATTTGTTGTTGATATCATGCGCGGAGTTCTGTGCAAAAGTCAAAGTCAAAGCTGCAAGAAGCAGCATACTCAAAGTAAATCGTTTCATAGTTGGTTCGTTTTCAGTAAACAGAATCCGGTTTAATCTTTTTTCAGACCGATAAATTTCTTTATCTCATTCAGTTTGTTGAGGGCCTCAACCGGTGTAAGGTTATTGATATCGGTGTTTGCGATTTCATCTCTCACCTGCTTCAGCACCGGGTCGTCGAGGTTAAAAAAGCTCATTTGCATCCCTTCCCTTTTGCTCCCGAGTTCGCCAACCGGTTTGCTGATCTTACGATCACCGCCACCCGACTCAAGTTCCTCAAGGATTTCGTTTGCTCTTTTCACAACGCTTTTAGGCATCCCGGCCATATCAGCCACGTGTATTCCAAAGCTATGTTCGCTTCCCCCCCTTACAAGTTTACGCAAAAAAATCACTCTCCTGTCAAGCTCCTTAATCGAAACATTATAGTTTTTTACCCTGCTGAAAGAGGATTCCATTTCATTAAGTTCATGGTAATGAGTGGCGAAGAGTGTTTTTGCTTTCCATTTCGGATGTTCATGAATATATTCAACCATGGCCCAGGCAATTGAAATACCGTCATAAGTGCTTGTTCCCCGTCCTATTTCATCCAGTATGACCAGGCTCCTGTTCGAAAGGTTGTTCAGGATGCTTGCCGATTCGAGCATTTCCACCATAAAAGTCGATTCTCCAAGGGAAATATTATCCGAGGCCCCTACCCTTGTAAAGATTTTATCGACCCAGCCAATCTTTGCCTCTGCAGCAGGTACAAAGCTTCCCACCTGTGCCATCAGCGTTATAAGTGCAACCTGCCTCAACAGAGCAGATTTTCCCGACATGTTCGGACCGGTAAGTATAATCACCTGCTGTTCGTCATTGTCGAGGGAAACGTCATTGCTAACATATTCCTCATCCACCGGCAGCATTTGCTCAATTACAGGATGTCTGCCCTCCCTGATATCGATCACTGTTGAATCATTCATTTCCGGCCGGACGTAATTGTTTTCCCTGGCAGTTTTCGCAAAGGAGAGCAGTACATCGAGCCTCGCGATCAGGGATGCATTAAGTTGTATAGCCGGAATGAATTCTCCAATGCTCAGGACAAGTTCATTGAACAGCCTGGCCTCAAGTTCAAGGCTTTTTTCTTCAGCACCGAGAATTTTTTGTTCGTATTCCTTAAGCTCTTCAGTAATATATCGTTCTGCACTTACCAGGGTCTGTTTCCTTATCCAATCAACGGGTACTTTGTCTTTATGTGTGTTTCTTACTTCAATGTAATACCCGAAAACATTATTAAACGCGACTTTAAGGCTCGTGATCCCGGTACGTTCAATTTCTCTTTGCTGTATACGGGTAAGGTGGCCTTTACCCGAAAACATTATATCCCTTAACTCGTCCAGCTCTTCTGAAACACCTTTTGCAATCACCCCTCCCTTGTTTAACTGGTTGGGAGGATCAGCATTGATTTCCTTCTCAATCCGGTCCTTTACAGATTGGCAGGTGTTTATCTGTTCTGCGATTCTTTTAAGTGCCGGTTCTCCTGAACTTTTACAGGCCTGCTTAATCGGTTCAATAGCCCGCAGTGCTGTTTTAAGCTGAATAAGTTCCCTTGGAGTGATTTTACCGACAGCAACTTTTGAAATGATCCTTTCCAGGTCGCCGATCTGCCTGAGTTGCTCCTCCAGGGAAGATGAAAAATCAAGATCCCGGACGAAAAATTCTACCATTTTATGACGCTCCCTGATAAGGAGGATGTCTTTCAGTGGCAGGGCCAGCCAACGTTTAAGGAGCCTGCTTCCCATGGGTGAAATGCTCCTGTCCATCACCTGTAGCAGTGTTTTACCTCCTTCGTGAAGTGTCTGGAAGATCTCCAGGTTCCGCAGGGTGAACCTGTCGAGCCACACATAATGGTCCTCTTCGATCCTTGACAGGTTCGTAATGTGGCTCGTCTGGGTATGTTGTGTGAGATCGAGGTACTGAAGAATGGCCCCGCTGGCAATAATTCCGTGTTTGATCCTGTGCACCCCGAATCCTTTAAGGTTTTTGGTCCTGAAATGTTTCAGCAGCTTGTCGTTGGCATTGTCCTCAGTAAAAACCCAGTCTTCCATCGGGTAGGTATAGTATCCTCCCCCGAATTTTTCTTCAAAAAATGCTGAATGGCTGCGCTGAATAAGCACTTCTTTTGGTTCAAAACTGCTAAGGAGTTTATCTATATATTCGAAATTTCCTTCTGCCGTCAGGAATTCCCCGGTGGATATATCAAGGAAAGATATCCCTGCATAATTGGAATCGAGGAAAACCCCGGCCAGGAAATTGTTCTTCTTATGCTCGAGCACATTGTCGTTGGTAGTGACACCGGGTGTAACAAGTTCCGTAATTCCTCTTTTAACAATATTCTTTGTCAGCTTAGGGTCCTCAAGTTGCTCGCAGATGGCAACTCTCTGCCC
>CAYSAH010000416.1:0-3899 GCA_964428945.1 uncultured Bacteroidaceae bacterium
ATATCGCGCTGTATGAAATAGTGAAGGTGAAGATCGGCTGACGGATTTACTGTTAGTGTTACCGGGAATAGTTTCCGGGTTACAGTTACACCTGTAAACGGATCGAGGTAGGAGAACGAACCCCCGAAAGAATATTTCTTTGGAGCTTCAGGCGCTGCGCCCCTTTCAGGAATAAAAAGAACGGATGCACTTCCCTTCTGGTTGGCACCCAGGGTACCTGTTCCGTCGATGCCGGTAAGTATTGAAAGCGCTTTGGTATTTATCTGGAAAAGGTCGTTACTGATGGCGCCGTTTTCATCACGGATTTCGATATTCAGTTTAATTTCATTCATGGCAGTGGTAGTATTGCCATTGAAGATTGTAAGTGTTCCTTCGAAAGCCTCACGGGTCATTACAAGTTTCTGGCTCAAGTTTATTGAAACTGCAGAACATACTGATTTGCGCTCTGCTTCACCCTGTTCCTTAATTGTTGCGATACTTTGTGAATACATATCAGCTATACCATCAAAACCTCTGGTTTCTATGTAATTATTTAAGGAATCGAGTTTCTGTGCATGATCTGTTAATATATCAGAGTTAAAAATGTTTGGATATTCGGCATTTGGAACATGAATATTTTTACTATGTGCTTCCAAAGTACTGTTCCAACGCAAACTAAACGCATTGATTTCTTCAGCTGTGATGTCTGCTCCTGCCAAATTTCTTTGTATTTCAAGAAGGTCAGCCGGCAATATTGGTTTTGAAACAGAAATAAAGGGATTTATCTGGATCATGAAATCAATCATACTTCCTTTCGATTGCCAATCCACACTCCCTAACAATTCATTCATATAGTCATTCGATGCATTAATTCCGTTTTTCACCTGATTAAGATCACGTAATGCTTGAATCACTATTGGAGACACATCACCGGAGGACAATGTACTTATTAAGCCCGATTTTTTATTTAAATCTTCGAGAAAAGGATCAAGGATACAAGTTTTACCCGCATCAAGTATTCCAACTATACAACCCAACACCTGCCTAACTTCCAAAAAGCCAGCAATACACATCGCTATCTCCCATGCTTCGAAATCTAAATCCATAAAATCTTTAATACATCCAAAAATATTAAGGGGAATCGCGATCAATGGAATGGTTTCGAAACATCCAACGACAGCCGAAAAAATATCCAATAAGCACTCATTACATCCGATGGTAGGTACACTTATTGGAATAGGTATATGTGGCGGCCTGGGAGCTTCCTTCCAGATGCCATTCATTTCAATGTTCTTCTCCCTGGTGGGATAACCCGGTAAATGAATATCAACATTATGAACAATTTGGGTTTCAAAAATTTCTTCAGGATCGCATCTCCTTCCTTTAAATATTATTGGTTTATCTGATTGGCCAAAAAAACCATCTTTACCACATTTGAAGAAATAATATACATGGCATGTTTCAACACAATTGCCTGAAGTATTTTCTGAAGTGGTATTAGCTGATTTAAGACCTGGCCTCAATTTCATAACCACCGGAACCTGAATGGATTGTTGTGCCAGCAGATTAAATTTCCCGACATTGAACACAAATTCATACTCAGGGTCATCCTTGGGTAAAATAAGTACAACTTCTTCTGCAGTTATTAAACCTTTATTGGTTATCGTTACCATAAATGGGTAAGTTTCATCGTTAACCAGTTGTGGCATTGTTTCAGGCATTTCAATTATAACCACAGGTTTAGGAACATTGGTTTCATAATTCATTACCAGTTTAATCTCATACTGGTCTTCAATTTGGGTGGGCACAACTTCCCATGAGTAAGTGATAGCCTGAAAACTCAGGAAAATGGTTTGCTCGTTTATCCTTCCCGGATCGATGGTGATTACATTCCTGTAACTCTCGTGTTTTTCGGCTTCAATTGTCAATATGTACTTGCCTTCCGGCAGTTTTTCGACATAAAACAGGCCGTTTTCAGCGGTGAACCCTTCAGCCACAACTGCACCGCTAAACGGGTGCCGCACTACCACATGGGCATTTTTTACATGAGGTTTGGCTTCGGTATAATAGGTGTACTCGTCAATTACATCTACGCTTAAACCACCGGTTTCTTCCGAAACAAGTTCAATGTTGTATGGGATTGATACTCCGGTGCCACTGGCACAATTAAGGGCAATATTTCCGGTTATAGGTGTATTGAGCGGTACATCCGCTTCAGGTTCGAACACCAAAACAACTTTTGCAGTGTCGCCAGGTGCAATGTTCGAAATCGTATCGGGTGAAACCATTCGCATCCAGTTTACCGGTGGCAGACTTACACTAACTTTCCCGGTTGCACCCAAACCATTATTTTTAATTGCCAGTTCATACATGCGCGACTTTCCTTTGGTTATTGTAGTAACAATTTTTTCGGGGGTAGCTTTCAGCATACCGAGTTCCGATTCGCAATAATACCAGGCCGGGAAATTTCCAGTTACTCCTTCTGCTGAACTGATCAGAAAATCTATTTTTTCATAATCCATTCCCTGACTCAGCATAGTTCCTTCGACCGTAAATGTGAATTCGGCTGTTTGGTTTCCATTCAGAACCGGAATGGTGCTGAATTGCACATTACATCCCGCAGGCAGATTACCTGAAGTTACGGTAAGGTTTGTAAGGGCTGCCCCTGAAGTGTTTTTAATGGCTACCTTACCTGTAACAGGTTTTCCAAGTTTGACTTCCCAGATAATGTTTGCTTCATCCACTCTTTTTAAACCAGGGATATCGAACATATCCTGCTGAACGCTAAGATTCTGTTTTGGGTACGATGCTCCAACAACAAAATGGGCTGACTCACCAGGTAGCGGGGTAAAATTTACGGTGTAGTTCCCCGAATTGTCGGTCCTGGCCTTTATCTCGCGGCGTGTTCCGTTGCTCAGGATATATACATCAACATCAACTTCCGATACCTTATTCAAGTCGGCATCCAATGCTGAACCATGAATCGGGACCGTTGTATTTTGCAGATAAATTGCATTGTCAACAATGGCAGTGGCGTTATAAGCAGGATTGATGGTTAAAGGAATTGACTCTGATGTATTATTGAAATAGATCAATTCAGTGTAGGCTTCATCAGGATTGATTTTGGCAATTATAAAACGATTGCCGGTTTCGTTTGGGAGTTTTAGCGTTTGGATATAATTTGCAGTTGCCTTTGCAGGTATTTGTGAATTAAACGTATAATCGCCAAGCAGAATGTCTTTTGCATCCAACGATTGGTTTGATGAAAGGTAGAAACTTATGCGAATGCCTGTTGGGGCTGTTGCAAATCCGATGTTCATAGCCGACCCGCTGACTTCAATACTTCCTCCGGTTAAAGCAGTTGTGTTATTGAGAACAATATCTGTAATTTCAAGATCGGGCTTATTCTGGTCGGTTACAAAAAAATATCCGTAACCCGAAGTAAAGCCTGTTGCGGCTGCCTGTACCGAAACCATTTGTGAACCATCTTCAGTATTGTCGTTTTTTGTCGTGATGGGAATACTCACCGAACTCTGCCCGGCCGGAATGGTTGCAGTAGTTTGAATTGCTACTTCTGAAGTATCGTTATGCGAAATGCTTAATACCAGATCTACTGTAGTTGGAGTATTGCGCGAAATAACCAGCATCCCTGTATTGGCATTTCCCTCGGGGAGTGAAACCGGGTTCACAGAAACTGATAGTGAAGGGCCATCATTATCGGCAACAACAAGGTTTGCTGACACAGTACCACCGTTTCCGGCTGAAGTGCTGCAATTGCATGACGAAATGAATATTGCACCTGTAATGACTACTTTGCGGTAGTTGTCAACCAGCGCGTTGTCGATAGCACCAATGTTAAATCGCTGCTCATCAATCCCTTTCGGAATACTTACCGTTGAAGGAAAGATTAATGCATTGGG
>CAYSAH010000417.1:0-2759 GCA_964428945.1 uncultured Bacteroidaceae bacterium
CCAAATAGCAGAAACAGCCGTTCCGAATCACCGGAACGGCTGTTTTTTTTGATTCATTTTCTGACCAATAGCGTTCATGATCAGGCAGGAAGTCCTCCTGTGATTCGCCCTTTACTTAAAAAATATGCAACAGTACTCCGCCTGGTTGCCTGAAGGTGAATCCCGGGTCTGAGAGTTGTGTTCCTGTAATTTTGATCCTTGCAATTTTAGTTGGCAGCCTAACACTGTCGTCCTGCTGCCTTAGCTTGCTGTCCTGCTTCCATACCGTGCCATGCTGCAATCCGGGTAAAACTGTTTAAAGGAGATGATCCAGCACCTAATATTTGCTTATTCGTACAATTTTTGAGGTTCGTATGGTACCGTCCGACATATATTTTACTTCAATAAATATTCCGTCGAGGTGCTCAATATCAATAAGTGTACTTCCGCTGAGCGTATAGTAATACTTTGAAATTACCCTGGCAGAAGCGGTCTCATTGTTTTCAATTCCTGTTGCATTCTGCACACTTCCTGAAAGCATGATTATTTGTGAAGCAATTCCAAAAGTTGTCAGTGAAATATCACCTTCGTAAGTACCTGTCTGAAGTCCCGATTTTAACCTTGCATAAACCGGGGTCGCATCAAGCTCTCCGCTACTATGAGCGACATAGAGGAGTGAAACAAATCCTTCCAGGCTGTCAAGTGAAACTTCGAAATTGGCAGGTGCATCGATGCTCAGATTCTCGAAAAGTGAACTTCCTGAAACTGTGAATGATCTGCTTTCAGAAGGACCAGAATTTTTTTCATAGGAAAACCCGGAAAGTTCAGTAACTGAAAGCTGCAACTCCGGTGCAAGTCCCACCCTGCCTGAAATTTGAATCGTTGTGCCTTCAGCACCCGGAGAAGAAATTGTTATCTCACCGGTATATGTATTCAAACTTAGACCGGACTTCAACCTTATATAAATTCTTGTTACAGGAACCTGGCCCTTGTCCTGCGTCAGTGTAATACTTTCATTAAAGGCTTCCCCGGCTGCAAGTGATAATTCAAAACCTGGTGAAGTTGCAATGTTTATGTCATCAGTCAGGTATTCCCCGGAAACGGTAAAAGATTGATTGTCGGACGGGCCGCTTCCCTCCACAAGCATAAATTCCTTAAGGCCAGTTTCAGCCAGTTTGAGGGCAGGTGAAGGAGGATTAAAGATACCTTCCGGACCAAATGCTTCGACCTGGCTTCCATCGCTGCCTTCAAGGCTGCCGGGGAAATAGGAAACTGAAATGTAATCACCCTTTGTAATATTTTTGCTCAATCCCATTATGATACAGGCAGGATCATTTTCATCCTGCTGAATGCTTTCTAATCCAATCGCATAATTTGAGAAGAATTTAAAATTATTCTTACTGATCGAGCTGCCATTCAAAGCTTTATCAAAGACCAGTTTAACGGAGGATTCACCTGAGAGCTCAGCGCTTGTCAGTTGAGGTCCTTTCAGTGCTGCATTTCCCTCGTACAAGGCAAAAATCATTCCGTCATTTTCTTTCGAGCAGTGGACAGAAAAGACTTTAACAGTGTCGCCGAATGCCACCTCTATTTCATAATCGCCATAGTATGCATTGAAGTTCAGGACCGCGCCATTGCTGATTTCAGCGTCGAAGTTTGTCGCCCATTTAGTTTTTGTGTAATAGAGCAGTGTATCAGCTGCAATTTTCGGTTTATGATTTGCATCGAAAAAACCCGTATTTTCCCGCCATGCACCGTCGTCACTGAGACCCCAGCAAATCATTCCAACGATGGAGGGATGTGAAAAAGCAACAGTAAGCACTTTAATGAAATCTGCTGCCTGTTCTTCCTGGCTAAGGTTTCCGGCGAAATCGTACTCTGTAAATTTTATCGGAAGGCCGGCTTCTGCAACGATATTTACATTTTTTACCAGTTCATCCACATTGGGCCGGCAACAATCCCAGAAATGCGCCTGCATTCCTACCCCGGAGACCGGACCTCCCATTTCCCTGATCTTCAATATAAGATTCCTGTATTCTACTGCCTGGCCCCAATTGTACTCCACGTTGTAATCATTTATGTAAATTTTTGCATCCGGATCTGCGCTGTGTGCCCATTTAAAGCAATTCCAGAGGATGGAATCACCAACGGTATTCCGCAATACATCTGCATGGCCTGTCAGGGGTTCATTGATCACATCATATTCCTTAACAATTCCTTTATAGCGGGTCATTTCGCGAACAACCCTCATTTTACAGGTATCCGTTATGGCCTGAGGGGTAGGTAAATTCCTGACCCATGCCGGCATGGAATGATCGTCTCCTCCTCCCCACAGCAAAGTGTGTGCCCTCAGAGCCCAACCTACCTTCTGGGTCCAGCGAAGGGCATTTTCAAAATTTGTATAGTCAGGTTTGGTATGCTGTGGTTGAATACCGCTCCACTTGAAGGAGTTGCCGGTAACCCCGTAATTGAAATATTTGTACATGGCTGCCTGCATCCATTGGTCCCTGGAAGCCACCGCAGTTATATCCGGATCAAAATATCCTGTCTCAGTTGTATATTCATTTCCTGCTTGCGTAATTATAGCAGGGCCGCCACAATTGATACGGAAGGTATCTGCTCCCCCTATCTCATGCAGTTCAATTCCCTTAATCGCAGCATTGTCCACCGACGACTTTAGTTCAACATGAATTGCACTTCCAGCTGCCAGCACAACTATTGAAGTATCTTTGGCAATATTATTTCCTCCGGCTTCAGTATAGGTATCGAAGTCGTCCAGG
>CAYSAH010000417.1:2769-3883 GCA_964428945.1 uncultured Bacteroidaceae bacterium
GAAAAGTTGCCCGTCGACCATCACATCGAATATCCTGGAGGCAGCAGTACTAAAAAATATCTCGGCAAACTTCAGCGTAAGTTTATATTCCTTTCCATTTTCCGCGGGAATTGCATAGGCAAGGTAGTCACTCCATCTTTCGGTCTGGTAGATCTCGGCATCAGCAACAGCCTGGACTGTGTTTGTAGTCGTATAGGAGTTGCCCATGGTACCTGAGCCTTCATAAAAATCAAACGCGATGCCAAAAGGAAATTCATGTTTCCTCATCCTTACCTTGATCTCCCCTGAGTAGGTATCTCCATTCCTGTCGAATACCTGGATTCCAAAATCGCCCTTCCTCAACGTGTCGATGCGGTCCTGGGCCTGGTTGTACCAATTTGCATAGGATTGTGCAAGGATAATTCCGGGTGAGCAGAACAACATTCCAACAAGCAGCAACAGGTAAGCTAAATGATTTTTCCTTCCAGTCATATTTATTTTTTTTCTAATATACTATTTAAACAATTACTTTGCCCAGGCTTCTCCTTCCCCGGTGCGTCTCCAGGTGAAATAAGCATTAAGAACTTCCAGTGAAGCGGCACCGGGAACTGGTCCTGCATGAGGTTCCGGACCAAGGTACATTACTTCCGGGCCATCATCACTGAAGGCGGGCCAAACAGGCAGTCCTTCCCCGTTGGGATCTCCATACTTTGCGAAATTTGTCCAGTAAGTTCCCATTGCCTCTGAAAGATCGAGGTCCGATTGGCTGGTATTGGTATTTGAGGGATCCAGGTTCATGAACACATAGGGAACATCCTGGGCATGAGGTGACCCATAGCCATAGAAAGGGGAATCCTCCGGGTAATCCGGATGCTGATCAAAATAGTAATAGAATACTTTTGATTTGCCGGTTTGCGACTGAAGTTTGGCCCAAATCCAGGTCTGCCATCCAAAAGCGGCATCCCTGGCCAGGTCGCGGGCAGTTTTTGGTACGCTTGTCTCACCAACCGGGTAAGCCTTTAATTAATCATCTGCAAATTTGCCATAACGATCCCTTACACCCGATATAAATTCTTCCGGGTCCCTGGTACGCGTAAAGCTGGCTCCCTCATCGGAGTTATAACCGATAAGCACC
>CAYSAH010000418.1:0-3856 GCA_964428945.1 uncultured Bacteroidaceae bacterium
TGATACCTGGTGTTGAATGGAGCACTGTGATTTACGTGGAACTGATCAGGTGGAACGGAACAAAGATCGTGCAGCTGAAAGTGCCTATTCACGAAAAATATGCAAGTGGAAGCTTTGGCCTGCCTGAGGACCTGGAATCAGGCATTTATTACCTGAGAGCGTATACGAAATGGATGAGGAATTTCTCGCCTTCCTGCTACTCCTATCTGCCGGTTAAGATTATTAATCCAACAACCAAAAAGACTGAAAAAGGAACTGCAGTAAATGATGTTCCTGATCTTTCAGGGACTTCCCGGGTAGTTCATTTGAAGGATGGATTTAAATTAAACGGCTTAAAGGATAGTTACGGGAGAAGGGAGAAAGTTGAAATTGACCTGGACATTTTAAGGGATAGTCTGCATGGTAGCTACAGTATCAGTGTTGTGCGCCCCGGTAGTCTGCAAGATACATTTGAACCTTTTTCCCTGGAAGGTGGAATTTCACAGATCGATAAAGAAAAGATTGAATTTTATCCCGAAACAAGGGGTCTGTCACTTTCCGGGAAAGTAATTCATAAGCTTACAAAAGCTCCGGTGCAGGGGATCGAGGTAAATCTTTCCACTTCCTCAAACCCTGGTTATTTTGCATCCACCTCAAGCGATTCAGCAGGCACTTTTTTATTTACTTTTTCAAACCTTGAAGGGCTATATGAATTTCACCTGACGCCAAAGGCCACTGAAGATGTTCAAACGGAACTGTTGATAGATTCTGACTTTTGCAATATGCCGGTTTCTTTGCCCTACAGACCCTTTCAACTTACCGGGGATGAGAAAGAGCTGGCTGAGGAACTGGCCAGGAATGCACAATTGACCCAAAAATACAGGACAGAAGTGGATGAAGGTTCAGCATCAGTTATAAATACTGCCCCGTTCTATGGCACTGCAAGCAGGGTCATCTATGAGAAGGATTTTATTGAGCTCAGGAACCTCAGGGAATTTTTATTTGAACTTGTTTATGAGGTTACTGTAAGCAATTCCGGAGGGAAGCCACAGCTTAGAATTAACGGGCAATCGACCCTCTCTTCCTATCCTCCGCTGGTTTTAATGGATAATATACCTGTACAGAATATTGAGGAATTTTTAAATGTAAACTGCAGGAAAATTGACAGGTTTGAAATTATAAATAAAGGATATGTTGTTGGTGAGAACCTATATAGCGGGATTATAAGTGTTTATTCTGAAGGTAAGAATTTTGCAGGAATGAAATATGGAGAGAACAGCAATTTCTTTGCCCTGGACCTGCTAAGATCCTATGATATTTCTTTCCCCGACTACTCAGACCTGAACAGGTCTTCCCGCATTCCTGACAGGAGGAATACACTTTACTGGGAGCCCCGGTTAAGGATAAATAAAAACGGTCAGCATTTGGAATTTTATACCGGTGATGCAAAAGGGAATTACATCATCTGCCTTCGGGGCCTGGATAAAAACGGGGACGAAGTATCCTTTGCCAGCGAAGCATTCGCCGTAGAGTAAACCTTGTGCTTTCTCAAATGTCAGTTAATATGCCGTTGAGCCAGTAACCGAAAGTAGTATCGCCCTTTGCATTGACCATCGTTCCGATCCCATTGTACAGGTCCTCTCTCCATTGACCCTTGTATTCAGAACCATTCTTCCACCGGTATATTCCGTATCCGTGGAAAGTTCCTTTAAAAAACTCACCTTCATAGGTATCACCATTCTCGTATTCCAGCCTTCCCTTTCCATGAAAAAGCCCATCCTTGAAATATCCTGTATATAAGGCCCCGTCAACATCCCTGATCTGTCCGTATCCGTCAACACTGCTTCCACTTAAAAGGATCGAGTTATGCATAACGGAAATGTTTGTATTGAATTTTTCAGCTTTGCTCTTTGATAAAACCAGCTCGAGTGTATCCAGGTTCAGCTTATACCTGTTGTTGAATTCCAAAATCGAATCTATTCTTATCATGTGGTTATTGGCCAGTTTAATGGATGCACTGTACAATGCATTGATCCTGCCTGCGTTCATATCCCCGCTATGAAAATGCATGAGGAAATTTGAAAATTCGTTCCGGTTGATATTTTGAATCAGCGTGAGTGTCTGCAGAAAGGAATTATAAAGTATGGAATCGTTGCCGAGCGGACCAATTTTTTCCAGGGCTGAAATATTCCTCTCACAAATCCTTCCAATGGAGTCAAAACTGTTTTTGAGCTTTTCGAATTCAGCTTCCTTTTCCTTGTCCGTCAGCAAAGGTTGGGAAAGCATTAACCTTTTGGTTTCCTCCAGGGCGAGGTGAACCTGGTAGATGAGTTCATTGTTCACCTGTGTTAATTCCCTGTAGTAATCCAATGCAAAGTTATCATCATTTTGACATGTGTTAAATGACAGGACAAGAATCATTAAAATGATAAGTCTTTTCATTGCATTATTATCGGCAAAACAGGGGTGATGCAATTTAATAAAAAGAAACTTACCATAAATTCAATCTTATTAAGATCAAAGAACCATTTATTCGGGAAGGATAAAGTGAAAGGACCTCAACCATGTTCAGATCAATATCATTTTCAGCCCTTCCCCTGGCAAATTATGTGAAGAATTTTGTCGCTGGAAAGGTTTGTTTGCATAAAAGCATGAGAGAATTGCATATAAAGGCTTGCAATATATCGGAATATTATATATATTTGTTTCATGATATCAAATGAATTACTTAAGGGTACACTTAAAACGATCATTCTTAATCTTTTGACAGAGAACAAGAGAATGTACGGCTACGAAATCACCCAGGAGGTTGAGAAGCTTTCGGAAGGAAAGATTCAGCTTACCTGGGGTGCTCTCTATCCAACATTGCATAAATTGGAGGCTGATGGCCTTATAATTTCTGAAGATTATAATATCGGCAAGAGGGTCAGAAAGTATTACCGCCTTACTCCGGAAGGATCTAATGCCACCAACGACAAGATGGAGGAATTCGCTGAATTTGTACGCATCATGAAAAAGATTTTAAAACCCTCGGAAGGGTTTAATCTGAACTATGAGTGAATTGTCCGAAAAGGAAATCGACCTGATTTCAAATGACATTGATCAGCAGGGACTCACATTTGTCCAGCTGAAAAATGAGATACTGGACCACATCTGCTGTGAGATTGAGCAGGAGATGGAGAACGGGCTTATGTTTAACCATGCCTACCAGAAAGTCAGGGAGGAAATGGGAAAAAACCGGATACGGCAGATCCAGCATGAAACCCTCAGTTTAATCAGTAAAAAATACAGACGTATGAAAAGAATAATGTATTCATTAGGTGTGGCAGCGCCAATTCTTATCCTTGTTGGCGGAGCTTTTAAAGTAATGCACTGGCCAGGAGCCGGCATATTACTGACCCTTGCACTCTTCATCACCGGCATGATTTTCCTGCCAGTATTTGTAATGCTCCGGATCAGGGATACACGAAGTCAGGATCAGCCTGTTCCTATGGCACTGTACCTTAGCGGAATGATAGCAGGTATGATAACCATCCTTGGAACGTTATTTAAAGTACAGCATTGGCCTGGGGCCAGTGTGATGTTAACCCTCGGGCTGACAGGAATGGCTTTCCTGTTTCTTCCTTTGTATGCTACGTACCGGATCAGGGAAGCCAGGGATAAAAATGAACGGATCAACAAACAACTCTGGATAGGCGGAACCATAGCCGGTATGCTACTTATAATCGGGGCTCTGTTTAAAATCATGCACTGGCCGGGTGCGGGTTATGTTCTTGTTGCTTCCTGGTCAATGGTTGGGGTGGTTTTTCTGCCCCTGCTTGTGCTGAACCAATTGAAACAGACTGAAAATAGAATCAATAGCTTTTTTAATATACTG
>CAYSAH010000419.1:0-3853 GCA_964428945.1 uncultured Bacteroidaceae bacterium
CGGGATCTACTCACAGTTATATCAGAAATATCAGCTCTTTGGCAGATTTGTGGAATTCGATGCTTCTCACCCCGACTAAGTAAATCAAATAGCCTTGTAATTCAGATATTTACGAGGCCATTTGATTTAGTAGTACAAAATTAGCTTATGAAATTAACTAAACTAATTGTTTCAGTTTAGTTTTCCTACATCTTGTCAATTAATTCGCTTTTTACAAGGCGAAATCCCTCTTTTGGGTCGTAGGTTTCATCAGGACGAAGCAAGGCTGTTGTATCTCCAAGGAACTCCGGATTATTCATTTTATCTTCAAGGTTCTTAAGATAAGATGCTTTAGCTGGAATACCGTTGACTTCATGCTTCATGTAATATTGAAATACCTGGATTATCTTCTCTTTGGATAAAGATACATTTGTTTTTAGTGCTTTAAAAAGGTCATAAAGATCTCTTCCCTTCTTCCTCTGATAAAGTGCCCTTAGCTTGGTACCCAACAATTCTTCGATCTCATACGTTGTGATATTACATTCTCCATTGAACCATGGTGAATTGACTTTAAATATCTTATCCTTAAGATTAAAGACTGAGAAGTGCTCTCTGCAGTTTGTCTCTACTTTTAATTTTAGAACCTGTACAGGTTGAATCTCAGATTCAAAATTAAATATCAGTGTAGTATTTCTATCCTTTTGTTTGACCTTTGGTTCTCCTAAGAAATTCAACAGTCTCCTGATTTTGTCAATTGATGGTCCAATTGGTTCTGCTGATATCTGTACCAAATCTATATCTTCAGAGTATCTGGATTGTGGTTCCAGGAATAGTTTATGTAAAGCCGTACCTCCACGGAAAGCAAGTTTCTCAGCTATAAACTCATCTGAAAATAATTCAACCAGCGACCTGCAGACAATTAAATCCTGTTCGACCTGCTCATTAGCCTTCCAAGGAGCAAATTCAGACCATTCAGTAATATATTGTTGTGGGATCATTCGTCTATTTCAATTTCTGTATTAACGATTACTTTCCATCGATTATCTGATGAGAAACCTTTTGTTGGCGCAGATGCCTTCAACGGAATCCTGAAAAAAATTAAGCCATTTTTCTGAGAGGCCTCAAATAACCCGTTAGCCAGTTTCTCGTTATTTATAATTTTCTCAATCAGATATCCAAGTCTTTGTATCGCCGTAGAAGGAGTTGAGGAAAAAAATATTGCATCAAACTCAATCGGATTCATTTCCTCTACAAGTTCGTTCAATACGGAAGCTACCCTGGTAATTCCTCCGGACCTTTTTTCAAACTGAATAAGATCACTTGCGGTCAAAACCGGTGAAGACACTTTAAGATAACCTGATTCAGTTTTTCGCTCTTTTAGCAAACGACTTTCAATATTACTTTTACTTATGAAATTCACTTTTAATCCTTTCTTGTGGGAAGGCCTTAGCACCGGGAAATCAGTTATAACAAAATATTCCTGAGGCTGCTGGTGTGCCGCTCCATATAAAGCTGCGGCACTTAATAATCCAACATAATATGGTCTGTTAAGATATTTCATGAAAGTGTCCATGAATAAAGCAGCAGGAAGAATCCCTCTGTTTGCATATTGTGCAGAGATTATTAAATAGAATCCTTTGTGGAATGATACTATTTTCCCCTTCTTCGATAATCTTCTTAAAGCACTTTTAATTGCTACTTCGGAATAGTTAGGTAATTCCTGCTCGAACTGGTTCAATGAAAATGAAATTCTTCCCTTCTTTTCAAGATTTTCTATCCATCGACTTACATTTATGTTAAGTTGTTCCGGCATATAGTTAAAAGTGATATTTTGCGAAAGATACCGTTTTTCGGCCTTTTGTGCAAAAAATCTATTCAAATATTTATATCAATTTATTATGTGATTGCATTATTGGAGATAATGATTGGCTTCTCACCCCGACAACTGAATCACGAAGCTATGAACTTTGAGCAATGATTATTGATCAATGAACTACAACCCCGCTACCCCCTCCTCCAGCGGCAACTCTTTCACATCATAGCCAAGCTCCTGCAGCCTTGCCGCAAAGCCTTCATTCAGCCTGCGCCCCGCTCGTAAGGTAAGGTCAAAAAGTGCGGGAAAACGTGACTTGTCTTCCGGATGGTCATATTCATAGGTGCAGCTGTCAACGCTCATGGAAAGATAAATCCTGCATGCCACAGGCCTCGCTTCATAAGCTATACAGGCATTTTCAACCAGCAGCGGACAAGGTTCCTTGTGGAGCAATCGTTCATTTTCATCCATTAAGGCAGTCTTGCCTTGTTTGATCCTGGCCCTCTTGCGCACCTCTTCGAGTGACCCGGCAGAGAGGTTTTCAAACATCCAATGCTTCAGGTACCTGAATTCATATGCCTGCGCAAAAACAGCCTGGTGACAACACCATGAACAACCCTTTTTGCAATGGGCAGCATTACCCTCATTCTCTGCATTCTCCAGGAAAATGTCAATAAATGAATCGAGCACAGTATATAGTTCCCCTAAAGCCTTGTATAGCGCAGGAGAAAAACTATTCCCTTCCATACTTTCACCGGCAAGATGATAACCATCATTAAAAAAAGCCCTTTCAAGCTCTGAAAAATCCTCCTGTTCTATGTTATCTTTCAATCTCTATTTTTTTATCGGAAAAGCTATCATTGTTTTCCAATCCATGGGATTGGATGATTCCATCATACTGGTCAGATAAACTTCAAATGCTTCACCGTTAACTTCAATGTTATTTTCCGCAATATAGCCTGTAAGTGCATCGTAACTCTCCTTGAAATAATCATATTTCCCGAAATGCATTGCTGTAACTGCTTCAATTTCTTCATAGTATCTCGGTTTTATTTCCCCGGCTGCCTTTCCCTTGTTATTTACCGGGAAACAAAGGAGTGCATGTGAAAAACCGCTTTCAGCATCATAATCCAGATAATGCGCAAAGGGAGGACCGTTTACCCCAAGACCTTGCTTGCTGATCTCCTCCATAAGCTTTGGAAAACCTGTCGCCATAAGCTGAGCAATTTCTTCCATGGTACCTTCAACCGGCAATACCATCGCATTTGTTGCATATGACTTTTCTATCCCGATCTTCGACAGCTTATACATTGCCGGAGGATTCTCATCCAGGTATTTTTTCAGGTTTGTAAGTCCTGTTTCGAATGCACTACGCATGGAACCCTTCATAAATGTCATCATTAATCTCCCGAAGGGATAGGAGCCCTCCCCGGTAAATTGCCATGTGACCTCCGACCCGCTTCCTGCTTGTTTTAATTCCCATTCAACAACAGAAGGTTCAGGGTTGTCTCCAAACCAGATATTCGACCGAATGTAATTTGGGTAATGAACCGAATCCACCTGCATCTTCCCGTTTCCGATCTTATCCCCTTCCCATTCATAAGTTGAACCCACAAAATTCTCCCTGGGTACAATAGTGACTTTGGCTCCAGGTTCCATTGAAAGCCATGGGTCCCATTTTGCACGATCCGTATATTTTGCAACATTCTGAAAGATCAGTTCAGGCGGAAGGCTGATCTCAGTCTGGGTGCTTACACTTACTTCTGAGGGTAAAAAAACCGGTACGATCAACAACAGGGCTGCAATACAAAGCAGAACAATCAATAACAATTTTAAAAATTTCATAAGGGTAATTTTAGCTTAATTTATTTCATTAAAAATAGAAAAGATGCAGATACCTGTCAATAGCTTAAAATTTTTAACAAATAATTCACTTTCAATTATAAAACACTCACTGATTATTACTTGTCTGACCCCAATAAAATCAGAGTTATACCCCAAAAGATTATTTGAATGTTAATGGATTTATTTTTAACCCGGTAAATTTATGGTAGCAATTGT
>CAYSAH010000420.1:0-3843 GCA_964428945.1 uncultured Bacteroidaceae bacterium
AATCATGTCAAGCTGAGCAATGGAATTCTTATAGATCACCTCTTCATTTATTCTGAATCTAACCTCATCAACCAGGTTCTCCTCAACTTCTCTGGTCTTGATCACTTCACTCAGATTAGAAGAGTCGACCTTAACGGAAAATTTCTTTGCAGGGATGAAATATCTTCCATCCTTGAACCGTGGATCATCCGAACCAAGGAATGCAATTGCATCCTGGAGCGGCGCGAAATCTGTATCTATCGTTCTGATCAATCGTTCCAGATCACCTATTACTATTCCAAGTTTTTCTTTATCGATCAGGATCTTATCAGCCACATCGTTTGTATTGAAGGTCCTCATGTAAGTATAAAACCGGAAGGGGTCCATATTGATTTCAAGCGCGCTGAATGCCTTGTAATCGCTCTGGTATCCTGTTGGAAGAAGAGAGTTGTCAACAAGGCTTTTTGCTTCAGTGAACAAGCGCTTTACTTCTTTTTCATACTTGGGCAAATTGATCTGGTATTTCTGCTTGATGAGAGCGGTGGCTGTTTCAACAAGATATGCATAATCCCTTGTTCCCTGCCTGTACTGTTCCTTGGAAATGCTCAAAGGAAGCGGATCAGAATCATAAAATTTGGTCATCATCTGTTCTATATACCAATCTGCAGTCAGGTAACTCAGGTTCACAACCCTAACATCGGTCCTGTACCCTTCCACCTCCTGGATATACCAGAGCGGGAAAGTGTCATTATCACCATTTGTGAAAATGATCCCATTTTCATCACATGAATTAAGATAATTCATGGCAAATGCCCTGGCTGTGTATCGGTCAGAACGGTCATGATCGTCCCAGTTTTCGAAAGCCATCAGTCCCGGTACAAAAATTAAGGATGCAAGAACGACAAGGCCGGGGATAAGGACCGATTTTGATTTCCTGCGCAGGAATTCAATGATCCCGGCCAATCCAAGTCCGATCCAGATCGAAAAGGCATAGAATGACCCTGCATATGCGTAATCTCGCTCCCTTGGCTGTAAGGGGTATTGGTTAAGATATACCAGGATGGCAAATCCTGTCATTATAAACAGCAAACCGACGAGCCAGGCATCTTCGGGACGCCTCCTGAAATGAAAGATCATCCCAATGAGTCCAAATACCAGGGGAAGCATAAAATACCTGTTATAGGCCTTGTTGTTTTTTATTGAATCCGGCAAGTTCTCCTGCGGACCCAGACGGGCCTCATCAATGAATTTTATACCGCTCAGCCAGTTTCCTTTATGAAGCTCCCCGTGACCCTGCAGATCATTCTGCCGGCCTGCAAAGTTCCACATGAAATATCGCATGTACATGTACCCTACCTGGTACCTGAAAAAGAAGCGCATATTTTCTGAAAACGTGGGTTTGCTTTTTGGTGTACCATGGTCGTATTGCATCTCCCCCATTCTTCCAACAACAGGCTGACCGTTGGCGTCGGTCCTTACATTATAAAGCACAGATTCCTTTAGTTTTCCCCAGTAGATATATTCCTCGGCATGCTGGTCCTGACTGCTCCACATTCTTGGGAAAAATCCTTCAAACTTATTGTCATATATATAATTCCGGTCCTTGGTAACCTCCTCATAGCCTTCTTCTCCCATATAATAGGTTGGCTTGCCCTGCTCAACTGCTGTTGGCCGGGCATTGAAATAGGCTCCGTGGAAAAGAGGCCTGTCACCATACTGTTCTCGATTCAGGTAACTTACCAGTGAAAATACTGTTTCAGGATTACTTTCATCAAGCGGTGTATTGGCAACTGACCTTATGACGATCACAGCATATGAGGAGTAACCTATTACTACCATGAACAGGGCAAGCAGGAGTGTATTCCAGAATACCTTCAATTTCTTCCTTGTATAGTATATTCCGAAAATGATCAGTCCGAACAGCAATACGATATATACCGCCACCCCCGAAAAATAGGGCATGTTCATTCCATTTACAAAAAGAAGTTCGAATCTTGAGGCAAAATAGGGTATTCCTGGTATTATGATCACCAGGATAATTCCAAGGATCAGCAGGGAGACCCCAATGGAGATAAGAAATCCGTTGATACTGAACTTGTACTTCCTGAAATAGAAAATAAATACGAGCGCCGGGATCGCAAGAAGGTTTAGCAGGTGGGTCCCTATAGATATCCCCATCATAAATGCAATAAGTATGATCCACCTGTTTCCATAGGGCTCATCGGCAGTATTTTCCCATTTAAGCATAGCCCAGAATACAAATGCGGTAAAAAGAGATGACATTGCGTAAACTTCAGCCTCAACTGCAGAGAACCAGAATGTATCCGAGAAAGTATAGGCAAGTGCTCCAACAGCTCCCGATCCCAATATCGTGACCAAATCAGAAATACTGTAAGTATCGCTATTTCCGTAAAATTTCCTGACCAGGTGGGTAACTGTCCAGAAAAGAAACAAAATTGTAAATGCACTGGCCAGGGCTGACAAAACATTCATTGTTGCTGCCACTGCAAGTTCATTTCCGCCGGCAAATAATGTGAAAAATCTTCCCAGGATCATAAAGAACGGGGCTCCGGGAGGGTGCCCGACTTCAAGCTTATAGGCAGTTGCAATGAACTCACCGCAATCCCAAAATGAGCTTGTGGGTTCCATAGTAAGCAGGTAGGTTATTGCAGCGATAAGGAAAACCAGCCAGCCTGTCGCCACGTTATAAAGTCTGAAATTCTTCATGATCTGTTATTTGAGTCCCGACAAAGATAAAAGTATATCTTGAATGTCATGAAGTTAAAAATAGTCAATTCATGAAAAAAGCTTAAATCGCAGGGATAGCAATAGTTTGGCGCGAAAGAATATCTTTGCATCAGGAAATCCAGCTATCAGATCATCTAAGCAAATCGCGACCCTCCCTTCATTAAATACCTCCACGGCCTGGATGCCCAGGGTTCACCTGCATAATCAATACCTATCCTTGGCAAAGTTTGGATTTCAGGGCTTAGATCTGAATCCTCGACCCAAATCCGGTCAGAGACCAGCAGATTCTCTCCGTAAAACGATTTGTCCAGTTCCAGAAACCTTGTTATCCTGCCGGGTCCGTAAACATCGCCGAGGCCCCTTATCAATACAGCCTGGGGTACATCTTTTACCGAAGTTACTATATTCAGCATCCAGTACATACCGTAAATCAGGTACATATACAGCTGTCCTCCGCTTTCGAACATGATCTCAGTACGTGCAGTCCTTCCCTTGCTTGCGTGACAGGCCTTATCGTCTGTCCCCCTGTATGCTTCAGTTTCTGTAATGATGTGCCTTGTAATATCTCCGTTGTCCCATTTTCTGACAAGCGTTTTGCCAATTAGCCCGGGGGCAACAACAAGTACATCGGAGGTAAAAAACTCTCTGGACAGGCGCATTCTTCCAATTAATAAGGTTTTTTATCAGTTTTATCTCTCCACTTCTGAAAGAGCATTTCTGCATCGTTTTCCTCGTGCCGGATCATTTTAAGTTTCCGTCCTTCGATTGGTTTGGAAAGTTCATCATAGAACAGCTTGTCGTCAAAACCTGCGGATTCTGCATCACTCCGGTCTGATGCAAAATGAACCTCAGCAATCCTTGCCCAGTAAATTGCCCCGAGGCACATGGGACATGGTTCACAGGAAGTATAGATAGTGCAGCCTGTAAGGTCGAATGTGTTCAAAACCTTACCGGCCTGCCTGATTGCAACAATTTCTGCATGTGCCGTGGGATCATTTTCCTGCGTAACCATATTGGCTGCCCGGGCAATGATCTTCCCATCCATCACTATTAAAGCCCCGAAGGGCCCTCCGCCCATATCTATATTTTTATCTGCAAGATCTATGGCCCCTTTAA
>CAYSAH010000421.1:0-3813 GCA_964428945.1 uncultured Bacteroidaceae bacterium
AGCTAACTTTAATCCTCTTCTCCTGCACTTTTCAATAAAATCAAGGACTCCTGGCAATGGTCCGATTTTATTATGTATCAATTCACCATAGATTTCATAGGCCCTGGCCTTATCTTTTTCAAGGTCAAAGGGAATCCCGTGCATATCAGCAACACCGCCCAGGTAACGGTTTTCCCCCATGCCCGTAAATCCAAGGAAATCATTGGGTTCGACCCGATAACCTTTCTCCCTGAACATTTCAACTCCAGCCATATTGATATATTTCTCAGATTCCAGGAGCACACCATCCATGTCAAACAGAACTGCTGTTAATATTTTACTGCCTGGCGTTTTCATATTATCTGGATTAACTTAATCTTACAGGTTTAGGAGTCCTTGTCATTATTTGTTTAATTTCGTCCAGAAGCCGGTTGTAGACCGGTGGATCAAAGGTACAATGTTCGGACAGGATCCTCAGGGGCGATCGCTTGTATACCTGTATGAATTTCCTGTCTTCCGGAAAGTATTTTCCATCATCGTCCCGGGCAGAAAAATAGCAGCCTTTTACCCATGTCTCAAGTATAAGATCATAATTCATCCCTGTTTTAATCCCGCTGATAACCGGTACGAAAAGCCTGTCGTCTTCCTTTAGTTTCCTTGGGATATCGCAACCCACCCTGAATATTGTGTCACATAAAGCCTTGTTTGAAAACCTTTTAAGCAGGTCTTCAACATGATCCCTAAGACTGGAAAGCTTAAATTCGTCGGGATGGATATTCTGGAGAATTTGTGCTGACTGAAGCATGGCATTTTTGGTGATCGAATATATCTCCTTCATTTCCAATGCTTCCCATATGTATTTAATTTCAGGATAATGGTAATTACATTGGTAAGCAAGGATCGCGTGTCCAAGATTATGAATGAATATCTTTCTGTCAACCCATGCCTTCATGTTCTTCTTTGGAAAAAGCTCTGGAATATCCGGAATTTTCCCTCTGAAACCATTTGCATCCAGGATCAGACTGTTATATGGTTCAGCAAAAATGGCAAGTGCATCATCCCTTAATTGATCAGCAGTCATTAGCGGGACCATCTTACCAATACTTGTTTCCACAAATCCTACATAATCCCTCAAAGGGAAGCTTTCTGAATATTTTTCCATTTCTCCGGAGAGAAGCTCAGCAGCATCCCTTACATTTTCAGCAAGAATGATATCTATGGGTGAATCCATCCGTTGCGGGTATCTTTTGGCAATGCCGTCAGAAAGGATACGCGCCAGTTTTAGCAAGCTTTTCTTTCCAACAGAAATGGAAATAATATCTGCATCTGTGATCGCCTGGATTATCTCCTTTCTTGCGGCGATCTCTATTGCAGACACGTTCTGAACAACATATTTGGATTCTTCCCCGTTACCTTTGATAATTACATTGTATGATCTGGCTTCATTCAGGGATTTAACGAGGCATGGATCTATATCAGCAAATATGATCTGGTACCCCGATTTAGAGAACAATTGGGCAATAAATGATCTTCCGATCTTTCCCGCTCCAAATTGAAGAAGTTTTTTCATTTCAGAATAGCTTAAGCTGCTGCTTATAGTTTATATAATAAAAATTGAGTTTCCTTAGCTTCTCACCCGCTTCATTCTCTACAAATGTTCCACCAAGGTATGAACATGCGAAGCCCCCTGATACTATGCCCCATTTCGCTGCCTCAAAAAGGTCAGGACTTCCTGATCCATTCGCCAGCTGATCTGCTATTGAATAGATTACTCCGCCGGTAAAATTGTCGCCAGCTCCGGTGGTGTCTCCATTTTTTACATCTTTAAGTTCACGAACGATCATATCACTGACATCCAGCTTTCGCAATTCTTTCGCCTTGGTTTTGGGATCAGCAGCATATACAAACACGGGTCTTGGTCCATCGGTGATCATAAAAGCCTTTACCGGGCTCATCATAAAATAATCAATTGCAGCCTTTATCGTATTTTTCCCGCTGATCTTCAATGCTTCTTCACGATCCATTATAAGGAGGTCAATATACTTAAAACTTTTATGGCTGCTTCCCAAAGGCCATGGTTTTCCCGGATTTTTCCTTTCATTCCTGAAATCAAATACAGTATTTACTATTGTGAACGATCGTGAGGAAGCCTGCTCCAGGATCTCATCCAGCGAATCATGTATTAAGGGTACCAGGGCAGTCCCCCCCAAAACCAGGATATCCGCATCCAGGAAGGCGGGAGGCAGATCTTCCATCGATAAATTGCCTGCTGCTCCAATGTTATTAATAAAAGTTCTTTCTCCATGACCATTGTCAAAGCCGGGGTCGGAGAGAACATGGGTATATGGAGTAGGCCGGTCCTTTTCAATTAGGATTGCATCTTTAAGGGGGGTTTTATGTAAGATCCCTCTCAATTGCTTTTCTATTTGGTCATTTCCGACGGCTGCGACAAAAAATATTTCAGCTCTTCCCTGAAGCAACTGGGCAGCATGGATCATTGAAACGACAGCCGGACCGCCGAGGTTTACAGAATCTGGCGCTCTGTTACCTGTAATCTCAAACAGAATCTTTTCAAGCGGTGTACTGGAATACTTTTCAAGATCATCAGCAAATACAAGCTGTCCAGGTGTTAAGCCGCCATCTCCGGGGGTTCTGCTACTATATTTATTAAAAGCATGATTTGAAAAGTCCACATTATAGAATACAAAATCCAGGAGGGTACAACCTGTACCTGAAATTGCAATTTTTTTCATTGGATTTCAGATCAATTTCGAATAATCACCAAGAAGTAAATATAATGGAGGTACATCCTCTTCAATTTCAGGAAATCGTCCTGTTTGATCCCTGAATCTGTTGTCATTGTGGTCATCGTTAACGGAGCTAACCTCACCAACAAGCACCCGTCCTGAACCAACCTGGCCATAAAACCTGTGGTAAAGTTTAGGTACAAGGGTAATACTTTCACCCGGTTTCAGACAAACTGTTTCACCCGGGGACAAAGTCCTGCGAATACCATCCAGGCTGATCTCAAAAGACTGATCTGCAAGGTCCTCGTGCTCATCTGATGCGAAAAGTTGGATGCATAGCCTTCCACCGCCACGGTTGATTATATCCTCTGTCTTGGACCAATGAAAATGCATCGGGGTAAGCTGGTTCTCTTCAACGATCATTATCTTTTCTGCATAACTTTTTTTGTATTGACCCGTATTCCCGTTTCTCAGGGTAAAAAGTAAAAGTCCGGTTTTATAAAAATTACCACTGCCAAAATCAGTCAGGTCCCATCCAAGCATAGTATCAAAGATCTCAGAACAGTTGTCCTTGTTTTTCTTCCATTCCTCAGGACTCCAGGTCGACCAGCAGGGGAGTTTGAAATTCATCTCCCTGAAGAATTCCAGTGCTTCCCCGATTAAATGATTGATCTCGGACCTTTTCATAAAAACATATTTCTTTAAATGCAAGCACAGGTAATGCTTCAAAAATAGGATATTAAATTAATAAATAACATTTTAAGGTATTGCAAAAAGTTCCGTTCATTTTACTCGCAAGGCGTTTTTTTCTTTTTGACTGAGTTCTTAGATGGATTGTGTTTTCAATGGTTGCCGGTTTTAACAGAGTCCTGAAGGTTCAGAAAGAGAGCAAAAATTGAAATCCCTTATACCGGATAAGAAATTTAGTGATTATCTTCGCATGAAGTGAAGAGGGGCGGTATTTTACTCATCTCACTGTTTAGATATCTTCGTGAAGAGATATTCTGTTTTTTTCTAATTGTTTTAGAATTTCAAACCTGGCTGTTTGAGTTAAATAAGATTGTTTATCATGAAAGAATGGCTTAAG
>CAYSAH010000422.1:0-3800 GCA_964428945.1 uncultured Bacteroidaceae bacterium
GATATGTCCGATGAAAACCAATTATCATTATGGAATTTTTAACCGGACACTAGTGGTAATAATTATTTTTTTTCTTAAAAATCTCAGACCGGCCTCTTCACTTCATCTGTACCCCATATTATTACGCTTTCCTGCCACCTTAGGGGATAAGTTTTATTAAGATTATTCAATTCGGCTGCGCCTCGTTCTTAAAATGTCTGTTCGATAGGACCCTATCCCGCTTTCGCTTCTCTCAGCGGGATTAGTTCGACTAAGATTATTCAATTCGGCTGCGCCTCGTTCTTAAAATGTCTGTTCGATAGGACCCTATCCCGCTTTCGCTTCTCTCAGCGGGATTAGTTCGACTAAGATTATTCAATTCGGCTGCGCCTTTTGAATAATCAGTCTCACTAACTTCTTACTTTTTAACTATCTTTACACTCGCTTTCGAATAATCACTATGGAGAATTTCATTGTATCTGCCAGAAAATACCGCCCCGACAATTTTAGAAGCGTTGTCGGGCAAAGCTCCATTACCTCCACGCTTAAGAATGCGATAAAAAATAATCATCTTGGCCATGCCTATCTTTTTAGCGGCCCACGTGGTGTAGGGAAGACTACCTGTGCAAGGATCTTTGCCAAAACGATCAATTGTTTTAACCTTAATGAAAACCAGGAGGCTTGTAATAAGTGTGAATCCTGTAAGTCTTTCAATGAGAGCAGGGCATACAATATTCATGAACTTGATGCGGCTTCAAACAATTCAGTTGACGATATAAGGTCCCTTACCGAGCAGGTCCGGATACCTCCCCAGGTTGGGAAATATAGTGTTTATATCATCGATGAGGTTCACATGCTATCACCTCAGGCATTTAATGCCTTCCTAAAAACTTTGGAAGAACCTCCTGCACATGCCATATTCATCCTGGCAACAACTGAAAAACACAAGATCATCCCGACAATATTATCACGCTGCCAGATCTATGACTTTAATCGCATAAAAACCGAAGATGCGATCGACTACCTTAAATATATTGCGGGCGAGGAGAATATTTCCTACGAGGATGATGCGCTCCATATGATTGCACAGAAAGCAGAAGGAGCCATGCGTGATGCACTTTCAATTTTTGACCAGGTTGTTAGTTTTTCTGAAAGCAGAATCACCTATGCATCTGTCATCGAAAATCTTAATATCCTGGATGTTGAGTACTATTTTGAGTTGACCAAACAGTTTCTTCAGAACAATGTATCAGCTTCCCTGCTTACTTTTGATGAAATCCTGGTCAAAGGATTTGATCCAAGGAATTTTATAAGTGGACTTGCATCTCATTTCCGGAATCTTATGGTCTCGAAAGATAAAGTTACTTCAATACTGCTGGATGTAGGAGCAAATATAAAAGAGAAGTACCTGAAACAATCAGAAGAGGTGCCTGTAGATTTCCTTTATGATGCGCTGGATATTTGCAATGAAACTGACCTGCAGTTCAGGAACAGCAGGAACCAGCGATTAACCATCGAGCTTGCGCTTGTTAAACTTTCGAACCTTACGCTGGTTCAAAAAAAAAAATAGCTGACGAAAAAAGTGAAAATGTTTCAACTGGAAAGGAGCCGCCTGAAAAAAGAATTGTTACGGTAAAAAAGGAAATTCCTTTTTTGGAGAATAACATTATAAGCGATGCTAAGGGTAAAGTTGAGACAGGGATTTCAGAGAATCAGCCGTCAGGAAACGGAAATGGAAAAGAAAACCAGGAAGTCCATACAATAAGTGTTTCCATTAAAGGAGTGCTGAAGGGAATCCCGAGAGATATTCCTGTAGCCGATGAGGAAATCAGTGAGGACGATGTGGTTAAGAATCTGGAAACCCTTTCTGAAGAGATAACTGAGATCACTGAAGAAGATATTCAGAAGGCATGGCAGGCATATGCAGATTCAATTGAGGATAGCCAACCCCGGATCTACAGCACTTTGAAACAACATAAACCTACAATGCCTGAGCCAGGTAAGATAAGGCTTGAATTGATAAGCGATGCACAACGTGAGAATTTTGTACAAAGGATAAAACCTGAACTTACAAAATATCTCCAGGAAAACCTGGCGAATATAGAATATGTTTTCGAGACCAATCTACTCTCAAATGAGACCGCTTTAAAAAAGGTATATACCGATCACGATAAGCTTGAATTCATGATCAGGAAGAATGCAGCACTTGATTTAATGAAAAAGCGCTTTAACCTCGACTTTGATAGTTAGTTCAATTTTTTTTTGGATTTTGTAACTTTGCATTTATACATTTTAAAAATATAAGTAAATATGGCAGCAGAAAAGATCATCAATCATTATGGCAGGCTAAAGGTGCCTGACAAACCTATTATTCCATTTATTGAAGGAGACGGTACAGGAGCTGATATTTGGGCTGCATCAGTCAGGGTATTTGATGCGGCAGTTGAAAAAGCATACGGAGGAATACGTAAGATTTCATGGAAAGAGGTATATGCAGGCGAAAAAGCATTCAATTTAACTGGTAAATGGCTGCCGGAGGAAACACTGGATATTATTCATGAACATCTTGTTGCAATTAAAGGTCCATTGACCACACCGGTGGGAGGAGGTATCAGGTCATTGAATGTTGCATTGCGCCAGATTCTGGATCTCTATGTATGCCTTCGCCCGGTTAAGTACTATTCAGGGGTTCCTTCACCGGTAAAGGATCCAAGCACAACAGATATGGTTATTTTCAGGGAAAATTCTGAAGATATCTATGCAGGGATCGAATTCATGCATGGAACACCAGAGGCAGATAAGATCAAAAATTTCCTTATTAACGAGCTTAAAGTTTCATCCATCAGATTTCCGGATACAGTGTCCATAGGTATCAAGCCAATCTCAAAAGAAGGGACTGAACGCCTTGTTCGTGCAGCTATCCAATATGCAATCCGTGAGAAAAAGCCTTCAGTGACGATCGTTCATAAAGGAAATATTATGAAATTTACCGAAGGACAGTTCAAGCAATGGGGTTATGAACTTGCTGAACGGGACTTTGGAGACCTGGTATTTACATGGAGTCAATATGACCGCATCGCTGCAAAAGAAGGCAAGGACAAAGCAGACCAGGCACAGTCTGAAGCTATAAAAACTGGAAAGATCATTATAAAGGATGTTATTGCTGATGCGTTCCTGCAGCAAATTCTTACCAGGCCTGCAGAATACTCGGTGATCGCAACAATGAACCTAAACGGTGATTATATATCCGATGCCCTCGCTGCAATAGTAGGAGGTATCGGGATTGCCCCTGGTGCGAATATTAATTATATCTCGGGTCATGCAATTTTTGAGGCAACTCACGGCACCGCGCCTAAGTATGCTGGACTGGACAAAGTAAATCCGGGATCTGTTATCCTTTCAGGAGTCATGATGCTTGAATATATGGGCTGGAATGAAGCTGCTAACCTGATCATTGAAGCTATTCAGAAAACGATTTCACAGAAAACAGTTACCTACGATTTTGCCCGGCTTATGGAAGGTGCAAAAGAGCTAAAGTGCTCTGAATTTGGAACTGCGATAATAAATAATTTGTAAGGGTGTGAATTCCAACATTTCAGGCTGGGAATTGTTACATTTTTAAGATTTTATGAAATCGAAGTATTTAATTTAGAAATTTGATTTAATGTTTTAAACCCTTAAAAAATATTATCATGTTGAATAAAAAAGTAGAAGAAATTATAAATCTTCAGATACAGAAAGAGAGTTATTCATCCCAGCTTTACCTGGCAATGGCCTCATGGGCAGAAAACCAGGGATATAGTGGCGTTGCCGATTGGTTA
>CAYSAH010000423.1:0-3792 GCA_964428945.1 uncultured Bacteroidaceae bacterium
AGTGGTTGATTTTCATTGTAGCGAGAGGGAGAATTACCTTCGGTGATTCTTAAGGAGGGTGCTCATGAGCTCACTCCTTGCAGTCGTTCGGTTGAACTCCCGATCTCATGATTATGTATGTTATTTAGTAGTTATACAGGTATTTATCTATTGTCTCCGATTTTCATTTTCAATAACATATTCTTTCTTGTTTTCTTGGATATTCGCCGATAATAGCATTAAAGGTATGGCAAATTTTAATCACTCAATAGATTAAATTATTTTAGTAAGGGTTGATCCGGAATAAAAAGAGTTCCGTAAATATTTTGTTTCCCTCTTCATCAGGAAAGTCTAAAATCCTAAAAACAGGGTAATGACACAACCAATCCTTTTCGGCCAACCTCAACCGGGAAGCGTGACCGGAACACTGAAAAAGAGTATTTCGTCGATGGCGAAGATCAGTGATTAATAACAACTTTTCTGGTGGTATTTATTGCGGCACCATCCAGTTTTAATAGATATAACCCCGGGGACATTGTTGATAGTTCTATACGTATTTTGTGCAACCCTGTACCTTCCATGGAATACTGCGAAAGGATTTTTCCATGGAGATTAATGAGCTGAACGATGATTTTTTCGTTGTTGGGGTTGTCGTACGCTACCCACAATTCATCCCTGGCTGGAACAGGATAAATACGCAAACTCTTTCCATGATGTTCTTCTATACCTGAGATATCGAGGAAATGAGCGGTAAGGGTCACAGGCACCTCGGGCATCACCAGGTTGACAGATGGCGCGCTGGTATGATCAAGGCAGGAGGTATCTCCCGACCAATAGCTGAATACAAAACCCTGGTTGGGGTTTGCTGTGACAGAAATTTGTTCTCCCCAGGAATAGCTTCCTCCGCCGGTACAGTTACCGCCGGAAGGAGGATCAGCATAAAGCGTCAGTTCATTTACTGCCAGCGGCAAGGTATGGAACACACCAGGATCAGCCCAGCCGGAGACCTGTCCATCGGGGCACCATGATCTAACATAAAAATTGTATAATGTTGCGGGTGTTAACTGGTTTGCTTGCAGCGGATTTACAGTATTCTCAACTTCCAGTGTACCATCCTCTGTATAATCCTGTCCGTTTTTCACCCAGAGAACATCCCATGTGCTGGCTTCTCCTCCGTTTGACCAGCCAAGTTTAGCCTCACTTTCAGTGACTTCAGTGGCAACAAGGTTTGTAGGAGGACTGCAGGCCCCATTCTCAAGCACTTCAAATTCTGCAGTGTAGACATGTCCCCAGGTTCTGTTGATATTCCGGCCCCTTACGTAAAGAGTATTTTTACCGGTTTGAAGTTGTGTTCCTTCGAGGACAAAATATTTCATCGTAGTTTCTTTTGGTGTATTGAGCCGTATGGGTATACCATTGCCAAATCCAGGATCCTCATTTATAAAATACTCCAACGCGATAATCTCATTTTTTTCCTTGAGTTTATCAACTTTCAGGAAGTTTGCGTGTGAAACCATGCCCCAGCGGCCCTGTTCGTCCCTTGCCCGCACATACAATGTGTGTACACCATCATTCATGGTTTCCAGTGGGATATCAGTGGCAATAAGAAGGTCTTCATCAGGTTCAGCATGAATAGCTTGCCCTTTACCAAACCCAGGGTCCTGGTCAATGAAATACTCCATCCTGTTGATCCGGGCAAGCGACAGTGCGGGAAGTTGTTGCACCAGGAAATTAAAACCGGAAACCATTCCCCATGCCCCGTAACTGTCCTTTGCCCTCAGGTACAAGGTATGTATTCCTTCAGAAAAAGTATCCAGTGGCAGTTCGGCAGCAAGCGTAATATCAATGGAAATTTCAAATGCGAGGAGATTGCCATTTCCCGGTCCGGGATCTTCATCAATGAAATATTCGATTTCCTGAATATCCGGAAGTGTTGCAGCAGGCAAGCGTTGCACCAAAAAAGTAAAGTGACTGGTTTGGGACCAGCTGTTGAAACTGTCTTTTGTCCTTACATACAGTGTGTTTACTCCTTCAGGGATGCCTGACAAAGGCAGTAAAGCAGTAACTGTGACCCGACTGCCATCTGTAAAAGAAAGCGGATGTGCATTGCCAAATCCAGGATCCTGGTTGAAAAAATATTCCACATCCCGGATGTCGGAATTGGTATTACCAGTCAGTGATTTTACAAAAAATGCGGATTGATTCGTCTGGGACCATTTGCCGTCAGCATCTTTAACCCGTGTATAGAGAAGGTGAAAGCCATTGTCGATCTCATGAATCGGTATGGTATGGTGGATTTCTGCATGTGTTCCGGGTGTGAAGGAAAGCGAAGTTGCTTTTCCCAATCCCGGGTCCTGGTCAATGAAGTATTCTGCATACCTGATATGCTGACCTGACAGGGGCAAATAAAGGATGCAGCAGCAGATTAGTAGCAGCAGCCGTTTCATGATGCTCAATTCTGGGAGATAGCCTTAATGATCACAGGCAGTCCAGATGCCGTTGATCCGGCTGCCGGTACAAGGGCTTCGTATATCCTTGGCACAGGTGGCAGGCCAGACAGCACATAGGCCAGTGTACCTCCGAACATACCACAGTCAGTTCCTCCTTCGCCAGCTCCAATTGCAGGACCATCGTTTTTCAGCTGCCATTTGCCGTCAGTGGACTGGTTCCCCTGGTTTGGATAACCCAGAAATACATCCCCCATATTAATACTGCCCTGGTTGCCGGGTCCGTAAGTTCCCCCTGCTATCAGTCCTCCTGCGATCAAATTAAAACTGATGGTATTTCCACTATTATTTACAGAGAGAACATCGCCGCCAGGATTTGAATAGACTATATTATTCCTGATCTGGCAATTAAATGCATTGGAAATACCATATCCAATTACATTGTTGACAATAACCGCGTTCGATAAATTATTTAATTCGATGCGGTTGTTTATAAAGTTATTGACGATCATACAATTGCTTGCTTTGGCTTTTATAAGTATGTTATGGGCATAATTCTGAACAATGGTCAGGTTCTGCACCGCACTGTCTACCATGATCATGTTATAATCGTGCGGATAAAAATAGTTCCTCGCAGCAACCACGTCTGATGCCCTGATGGTCAGGTGACGAATATTATAATCTTCGCTGTAAAAATACAGCCCGTATATCTGGGTGCCGGGGGCAGTGGATTGTACAACCACGCTTCTGAACCGTGCATACGTGCCATTTGCATAGGTGGAATCATTTTCATTCAAGAAATAGCCTGGTCCGATCAGGATCAGCTTTTTCGTGATGGTGATGCTGCCATAATGGTTCTGCTCACCATTTCCTTCAATATAGATGGTATCCCCGGCACTGGCAGCTTCCTGTGCCTGGTCAAAGGTCTGGAAATCGGCATCTACAGCCGGATTATTGTTGAGCCTCCAGACGGCGGCATTGGCGCCAAGGAAGCAAAACGAAAGGATGAGAACAACAAATTTTTTCATACATCAGGCAATTTAGATTTTAAGCTAAAAGATATGATATTATTGACTGATTGTCAATAGGTTTGAGGAGTAAATAAATATGTTTGAGGAGTATGTTTTTTTTCAGTAGTGTCCGGTAAAAACAAATAAGAGGATTGGCCGGATTCTGAAAGAGGGCAAGAAAAAAGGTGGTATTAAGGCTCATACTATAATCAGGGCAGAAGAAAAAGTACCATACCTGATAAGATACAGCGAGGATGTTAACCTGGCAAAAAACCAAAAACCACTTAAAGATTTCTCCATAAGTGGTTGATATTTAAGTAGAGAGAGGGAGAGTTACCTTCGGTGATTCTTAAGGA
>CAYSAH010000424.1:0-3778 GCA_964428945.1 uncultured Bacteroidaceae bacterium
TACAGACCATACTGTGCTCAGCAAGGTAATAATGGTCAGAATCAGCGTTTTTACTATTTGTTTTTTGATGCTCACGAACACTTCTAATCAGTTATTTTTCAATGTTTTGAATAATATACCCAAGAGATATGAGGTAAGCAATAAATATAATACAAAAAAAACTATGATAAACTCCTTTGTCAGATTTTTTCCTGCAGACCAGAAGATAAGGATCAGGACAAGGTATGCAAGGAATTTTCCGCCAAGTCCTGCCAGCAAAAATATCCCTTGTTCCTTTTCTCCTCTTTTTACTCCCAGCATTATAAGAAGGTAGGCTCCCATGGTTATCAGAGTCATTGAGGTAAGTAAGGCAGAATAAGTCTCTGTTTTTATTGAGAAACCTGTATGATTTATTAGCAGTATGCCACCAGCCAGGAGAATTGTGAAGATAGTAAGTAGCAGTATTATGTCTCTTGTCCTGTGGATTATCATTTTTTATGAATAAAATCCTTTAGAACAACATATATTCCCAGAACAACTCCAAGCAGGGACAGAATGGCCGTGTAGAGTTGACCTTCATGAGCTGATCTATCATCAAGTTTGATTCCTGCCCAGGTAAAAATAAAAATGATCACCAGCATCTGTGTGCCCATGCCGGCATATTTGAAATAATCTCTCAGTCCGGAACGGCCCAGGGAGTCCTTTTCGCTATTTCTTGATCGCTTCTGGTTCAGGTTCCTTTTTTCCACCCATATCGCATTTTCCGGTCAGGATTGCACCGGGTTCAATTGCCAGTTTGCTTGTTTTAATTTCTCCGTAAATACGTGACATAGAACGCAATGAAAGCAATTCCTCAATAACGATCTTTCCTTCTACAACACCCTCAACCTCACAATTTTTACAGCGAATCTCACCATTAACCTTTCCCGTCTGTCCAATAAATACTTTTCCTTTTGTAGTGAGATTTCCGATCAATATCCCGTCGAATCGAATATTTTCATTCGAGCTGATGTTTCCTTCAATTGTAGTTCCCACACCAATCATGTTGATCTTATTCGTGTTTTCCGCTTCAGCAACTTTAGCCATAATTCTCAGAATTTATTTGTGAAGTCTATATTTTTTTAAGAACGTGTAAAGATAGAAATTATTTCCCTGCTAAAAGAGTTAACATTCCTGAGTTTGGGAGATCCTTATTTAGGATCATAAGCCCACTTCAGGTAAATTGATCCCCATGTGAATCCACCACCAAAGGCTGCCAGGATTACATTATCTCCTTTTTTGATCTGGGATTCATACTCCCACAGGCAGAGAGGGATCGTTGCTGCGGTAGTGTTTCCATACTTCTGGATATTAATCATCACCTGGTCTTTTTCAATTCCCATTCTCCGTGCCACTGCTTCAATAATTCTCATGTTTGCCTGATGGGGCACAAGCCATTTTAACTCTTCCGGTTTTATCTTGTTCCTTTTCATTATATCCACTGATACATCGGCCATTTTTGAGACAGCGACCTTAAATACTGCCTGGCCTTCCTGGAATACAAAGTGTTCCCTGTTGTCAACAGTTTCATGCGACGCCGGTCTGAGGGACCCTCCTGCCTTCATATGCAGACTGGTATAACCGCTGCCTTCAACCTCCAGTATACTATCTAGAATTCCAAGTCCCTCCTCCACCGGCTCCAGGAGAACCGCTCCAGCTGCATCACCAAACAATGGACAGGTAGTACGATCAGTGTAGTCTGTAATAGCAGACATCATATCGGCTCCAACAACTATTACTTTTTTATGTGTCCCGTTAAGAATGAATTGTTGTGCGGTATTCAGTGCAAAAAGGAAACCGGAACAGGCAGCAGATATATCATAACCCCACGCTTTCTTTAATCCGGCTTTATGACAAATTAGCGTTGAGACTGCAGGGAACTGCATATCGGGTGTAATAGTAGCGGTGATCAACAGATCTATTTCCTCAGGTTTTGTACCGGTTTTCGCGAGTAATCCTTTCACCGCCTCTGTGCCCATGTCGGAGGTCGCCAAGCCACCCTTAAGTATTCTTCTTTCCTTAATTCCAATACGTTGCATGATCCACTCATCAGTGGTATCAACCATCGTACTTAACTCGTCATTCGTCAGACGGTATTCCGGAACCCAACCATGTATACCTGTTATTCCTGCAGCTGCCATATTTAATTATTCAACGATTCCTTAATATTTTCAATCAATCCTGATTCCACCACTTTTGAGGTTTGTAAAATCATGTTCTTAATGGCAATATCATTGGATATACCATGACCAATAACCAAGGGAGCCTGAACACCAAGCACCGGTGTTCCCCCAAAATTTTCAAAATTAAACATTTCGAAATAACCATTACAAACTTTGCGGGAAGAAATTAACCTGTAAAAAGCCTCTGCCTCTTTTAAAATGGTATTTCCAACAAAACCGTCACAGACCAATACATCAGTTACAGATTCTACAAAAAGATGATTTGCTTCCAGGTTGCCGATGAAATTAAAATCATCACTACCAGACATCAATTGGTAAGCGCTCTTTGCAACCAGGTTACCTTTATCCTCTTCTTCTCCTATATTTAGAAGGGATACTCTGGGTTCCTCTATTTTGTTTATGAACCTGGAATATAGGCTTCCTATCAATCCATATTGATATAATACATCAGGCCTTGCATCAGGATTAAGTCCCACATCAAGGACTATGGGGTCAGGGCCATTTAATGTAGGTATCATGGCCGAAATAGCAGGGCGGATGATCCCGGGGATCGGTGCAATGATCTGCATGGCACCTGCAAGCATAGCACCCGTATTTCCTGCACTGCAAAATCCATCCAGGACTCCCTGCTTTAAAAGTCTCTGTCCAACAAAAATACTTGAATCAGGTTTTCTGGAAAGGGATTTAAGTGGGTGATCACCCATTATAACCCATTGGTCGGCATGAACAATTTCAAAAGATGTGATATCAATCCCTTCCTGAACAGTATAATGCGTGATTACATCCCTGTTTCCAACAAAAACAATTTCTGTTTTGGCTGGCAATTCTTCCCTTGCAAGAAGACTGCCCCTAATAGCAGAACCCGGGGAGAAGTCCCCGCCCATAATATCTATGCCAATACGCATTTTGCGTTAATAGGCCTTCCGATGGAAGGATCAGGCCAGGTCTGCCTCGTTATCGATCACCAGTTTTCCCCTATAATAAAGGTTGCCATCCACATAGTATGCGCGATGACGCTGGTGCACAGTTCCAGTAGTTGAACAGGTTGAAAGTGTAGGAGCTTCGGCTTTGTAGTGCGTACGCCTCTTATCCCTTCTGGTCTTCGATGTTTTTCTCTTCGGATGTGCCATGCCTTTTAATTTTTATCTAATAATTTCTTTAAGTCATCCCAGCGGGGATCTGTTATTTCTTTTTCTTCAGATACAATATGTGCTTCGAGCTTTTCAATCATCTGCCTGTTACACGCTGATTTTCCATCAGGTCTTAATGGGTGGACTTTTTTCACAGGAATCGCAAGTACAAGGTATTCATATAAAAACCCTGAAAGATCAATCTGGTTTTCCTCCCGCGAAACAACAACAACATCATCATCCAATTCTTCCTCAACCTGACCAAACTTAACGTAAAGTCTCTGACTGGAATTAACGTTGTATGCAAAATTATCCAGGCAACGATCGCATGCAACGATCAATTCTCCCCGAAGATCAAAATCCAGTGTGATGCCATCTGACCGCCTTTCAATATAAACCCTTGCCAAGACTTTACCATTTTCCCACTCACTGCTCTTAAATATCTTA
>CAYSAH010000425.1:0-3777 GCA_964428945.1 uncultured Bacteroidaceae bacterium
CCATAAAAATCGCAGGACATGGGGGTCCGGGAATAAATGGCGGACCGAACGGTGACTTATATATTACATTTTCAATAGCCAATCATCCCGGAATTAAAAGACTGGGTAATGATTTATACAGGAATGTTGAAATAGACTTATACGCAGCAGTATTGGGAGGTGAAATTACCATTGATACCCTTAGCGGAAAAGTGAAACTTAAAGTAAAACCCGAAACGCAAAATGGAAGCAAGGTAAAACTCAAAGGAAAAGGATTTCCCGTTTATAAAAGCGACGGGCAATTCGGAGACTTATACATAACCTACACGGTTAAAATCCCAACCAATTTAACCGAAAGACAAAAAAGCCTATTTACTGAATTGTCAAAATCATAAACCAGCATTATGGAACCAAAGCAAATAGATGATTTTATAGCGGTAAATGAATTCTGCGTCAATCACAATATCGAGATTTCATTTTTAGACCTGCTGCAACAAAACGGATTAATTGAGATCAGCACCATAGAGTCGCAGTATTTTATAGAAAAGGAGCAACTCCCTCAGCTTGAAAAATTTGTCCGCTTCTATTATGATCTGGATATTAACCTGGAAGGGATTGAGACCATAACCTGGTTATTGCAACGAATAGAAACCCTGCAAAATGAGATTACTAAACTCAACAACAGGCTTCGTTTTTATGAAGCATACGGATAACCCTGAAACACAAACTCCAGCCATGTTATACGCAATAAAACCAGTCACTATTACATAACAGTTCAACATACGACTAAAATATATCAAATGGAAAACTTTCAAGACAATCCAGAGATTCTTAAAAACAAGTATATACCAACTGCTGAATTTTATGGCCAGATAATTGACAGCCTGCAGGATTATTCAATTTTTACATTGGATAAGGAATTCAACATAAACAGCTGGAGTTCCGGCTCAGAAAAAATATTTGGCTACGAAACGGACGAAGTAATTGGAAAACCTTTCGATCTGATATTTACTGAGGCAGATTTACAGATTGGTATCCCGCAAAAAGAAATTGAAACAGCTTTAAAGGAAGGCAGAGCAACAGATAACAGATGGCACATCGCTAAAGATAAGAGCCTGTTCTGGGCTTATGGGTTGATCTTCCCCCTCATCGGTTCAGACGGAGAGATGCTGGGTTATGTTAAAATTCTGAGGGACCTGACAGAGAGGAAACAATATGAAGATTCATTAAAAAAACATATCAGGGAACTGGAAGATCTTAACACTCATAAAGAGAGCGTTCTGACAATACTTTCACACGATCTGAGAAGTCCCCTGTCGGCAATTATTGGAATCGTAGATTATTTGAAGGAATATTCTCATTCAATGAAACACGATGAAATCCGGGAAATGCTCGACATGCTTTATAAATCATCAACCGATGAATTAGATATGTTAGACTACCTGGTAGAATGGGCAAGAATAAAATACGCATCGGACTTCTTCTCTCCGACAAAAATAAAACTAACCGAGTACATAAATAAAGTCCTTAAAAATTTAAACGAAACGGCTTCAATAAACACCATAAAACTTCATTACGAAATTGAAGAGGATACTTCTGTATTTGCGGATAGCAAAATGCTGATTTCCATTATCCAGAATATCGTATCAAATGCGATAAAACATACAGAAAAAGGAGGGACAATAACGGTTTCGGCCAAAACCCTGGAAGACAAAATTATTGTCCAGGTTAAGGACACCGGGGTTGGAATGTCCAAAGAGATAATGAAAAATCTGTTTACACCTCAAATGAAAGCCCTTTCAGAAACAAGAAAAGAAAACAAAGGGGCCGGCATTGGACTATTACTGGTAAAAGGATTCCTTGAAAAAAATGGCGGCGAAATATGGGTAGAAAGCATTGAAGGCAAAGGCTCCTCTTTCTATTTTACATTGCCCATTGAGCAACCATTACATAAAACAGGCAGTCCGGCCGAGGTTATGTTTGATGAAAGTACGATATAGTTCTGTTCGGTTTAAGCTTTTAAGATTTCCCAAATCTGTTGAAGCTTACACATAATATTATTAACAGTTCAGATAAATATATGATTTTATAATAATATTGTTCAATTATTTAACTTTCTCATTGAACATAATTCAGATCTGGTTGTTCCTATTTTGAAACTAAAAAAATAAAATGAAATGAAAAAGATAAGCTTACTTTTTATTGCTCTTGTTTCCTCGATAAGCGCTTTCAGCCAGGGGAAAGATGTAGTTGATATTGCGATCGGATCTTCTGATCATACAACTCTGGTAGCTGCTGTCAAGGCTGCCGATTTAGTAACAACACTGAAAAGTGCCGGCCCGTTTACGGTATTTGCTCCAACGAATGATGCGTTTGCCAAGCTTCCGGAAGGAACTGTTGAGAACCTGCTCAAGCCTGAAAATAAGGCTAAACTGGCGAACATCCTGACTTATCATGTAGTTAGCGGCAATCTTGATGCAGCTGCAGTACTGGATGCTATCAAAAAAGGTGACGGCAAGGTAGTCCTGACAACTGTCAGTGGTGGTAAACTTTCCGCTTCACTGGATATGGGCAAGGTTAAACTGACTGACGAATCCGGCAATTCAGCTTATGTAACTGCTGCAGATCTGAAGGGTACCAATGGAGTTATTCACGTAATAGACGGAGTGGTCCTTCCTAAGTAGTAATCACCAGAATAATCCAGGATCAAATTAAAGCTTTCTGTTATAAAGAGAAGGCTTTTTTTGTTTAATTACTATTTGCATATAGAAAGCACAACTCCTGGGAAGTAACCTAATGGGCCAAAGCAAAAATCTTTTTTTATATCTCTCGTTTAAGTGCTAAATTTATCAATGAATAATGAAAGAAGTAACCAGCTTATGAACGAGAACCCGGGAATTGCTAAAATGATCAGGGCACATTTTCTGAGCTCCATCATCGCTCCCATTATATTGGGAACACTGCTGGCTGTTCATCTTAACGGCAGGCTGGAGGTGATCAATTTTGTAATAGTGTTGATTATCGGTGTTGGATTGCATGTAGCTACCAATGTATATAACGACATCTTTGATACCATACAGGGAACAGATAAGGTGAACGTGCACCGCAATGAATCCAGCGGAGGGTCAGGTGTTTTGCTTGATAATCCTGAACTGATGGGTAAGATGTTTCTTCTGGCCCGCATCGGATTGATCGTGGCACTTGCCGGAACAATAGCGCTAATGCCACTCATAGATAAAACGCTTTGGCCATATCTTTGGGGACTCTATCTGCTTTCAGCTTTTTTCAGCAAATATTATACGGCCCCACCATTTAAGCTGGCTTACAGGGGCTGGGGCGAAATATCCGTCTGGTTTGCTTTTGGTCCGATGGCTATAATGATAGCCACAGTCGGGCAGAACCTGGGACTGCATCCTTTGATCTGGCTACTGATGCCTGTAACGGGGCTCAGCACCTCATCAATTTTGCTGGCAGGTCAGATGATTGATCTCGACGCTGACCGTGCAGGAGGTAAACACGGAGTAGCATCCCGCATGGGTACCAGGTTTACATCTGTTATTTATCTTCTCGTGCAGGCAGGAATAATAGCAAATGTGATTTTGATATTCATCTTTTTCCCGGGTCATTCATGGCTTTTCCTTTTTGCACTTATCCCTTACATTCTTATTTTTCCCAAGGCTGCAGGTATTATTTATAAAAATCATGATAATCCTGACCTGATAAAACAAGGTGCGAAACTAACAGTGCTCATACATCTGGCATTTTCCCTTTTGCTTATCATCGGGTTCCTGATATATA
>CAYSAH010000426.1:0-3765 GCA_964428945.1 uncultured Bacteroidaceae bacterium
GACGGAATGTATACTGTAGATGACTTTGAAAGCTACGACCCGGTATCCGATACCTATATTCTTAAAGAAGGTGTACCGGATGACAAAAATGTATTGGGGGTAAACAGTGTACGCCCAGGGTATATGAAGATTGCAGATGTATATAATGATACCATCATCGACAGCCAGGACCGCCAGGTCATCGGCAGCACATTGCCCATTGCAACCGGCGGTTTCGGACTTGATGCAAGCTTCAAGGGTTTCGATGCATCCATTCTCTTTACCTGGTCCTTCGGTAACGATGTATACAACAGTGAGAAAATCACTTATAACCAACTGTACAGGACAACCTACGGTAATATGATCAATTCCATGAGCTCCGATAAAAGGTTTACCTATATAGATGTGGATGGAAGCTATACCGGAACCCCTGGAGAAATCGTTACTGACCTGGAGCAATTGCGGCTTTTGAACGAGGGGAAGACAATCTGGAGCGGAAGCAATTCCTTTGGACAGGCTACTGCAGTTATAAGCGACTGGGCTGTTGAAGACGGGTCCTTCCTCCGATTAAGCATGGCAACGATCGGGTACACCATCCCCAGGAATATTTCAAGTAAGATCGGAATGTCTCAATGCCGGATCTATGCAACAGGATATAATCTCTGGCTGTGGACAAAGTATACAGGGTACGACCCGGAGGTAAGCACTTCAAGAAGCAGTAGTTATCCCGCACTTACCCCTGGACTCGATTATTCGTCCTACCCGAGGAGCAGGTCATACACCCTTGGTTTAAATATTACCTTCTAATTTTAAAAGACCAGATTATGAAAGATCTTAAATTAAAATACACGATATATCTTATGGTGGTAATATTTTCCTTTACCGCCTGTGAGAAATTCCTCGAGCCTGAATCGCTTTCCACCTTCGACCAGGAATTCATCTTTAAAAACGCGGATGATGCACGCAAAGCTGTAAATGCAATGTATGTTCACTTTAGCCACGATGGTTTCCGCTCACGTCTTGCCAATAACATGACAGGAAACACCGATATTGAGCATGCAGGCGGAACAAGCGACGGTGCCAGGTACCAGATATGGAGGCTTGATGCACAGGAGAATAATGGCGACCTCGGCTATGTTTGGGATATAGCATACCAGGCCATAAGGGATGCAAACATAGCAATTGAGGGAATCCTTGGAAGTGAGGCGCTGAATTCAACGGATGCAGCACTCTCCAAAGTCATGTATAACCTGCTGGGTGAAGCATATACAATGCGCGCCTATTGGTACAGCATGCTTATCTATTATTTCGGGGATGTTCCCTTCTCCTCACAGGCCCCTTCTGTGGACATTGAATTCAACCTACCAAAAACGAACAGGGATACCATCCTTACCACAGTAATAAGGGATATGATAAATATTGAGGAGAAGATGAGCTGGGCTGATGAACTACAGTTCGGCATTGAACAGATCAACAGGGAATATACCCTGGGTATGATAGCAAGGCTGGCCCTTCAGCGTGGAGGGTATTCCCTGACCCCGGATCTGGCCATGGTGCGCCCTGACGATTACCTGGAATATTACGAGATCTCTAGGGATTTTTCCGAAAAACTGATGACCCTGAAAGACCGCGAGCTCCCGGACGATTTCAGGCAGGTTTTTCTCAATCAGTGCAAGTTCATAACCCCTGTGAACAGTGATATCCTTTTCGAAGTGCCCTTTGCAATCGGCGAAGGAGATGTCGGCTGGAACATTGGAATCCGGGTTGATCCTGGCAACCATTCCTATGGACAGGGCAGCAACTATATGGCCATGCCTCCCACTTACTATTATTCTTTCGACACCAGGGATTCCAGGAGGGAGGTTACCTGTGGCTTATATGCGATTGACGAGGATTTTGTACAGAACCTGGTAAGCACCGGAAGTATGAATATTTCCCAGGGTAAGTGGAGCCGACATTTCCTTGACACCCCCCCCGGGCCCTCAACAAACAAAGGTACAGGGATCAACTGGCCAATGATGAGATACGCTGATGTATTGCTCATGTATGCTGAAGCAGAAAATGAGCTGAATGGTCCCACTGCAGAGGCCGTCGATGCGCTTAAACGAGTCCGGCAACGCGCATTTGACCCGGATTTATGGAATACTAAAGTGAACCAGTATGTCGACAGTGTGGCATCTGGTAAAGAAAGTTTCTTCAACGCAATTGTAGATGAACGGGCATGGGAATTCGGGGGAGAAATGATCCGGAAATACGAACTGATCCGCTGGAATCTTTACTATGACAAGGTACTTAAAACAGTAGAAGACTGCAAAAAAATGGCGGATGAAGCATTTGAAGGAACAGGGAACTTGCCCGATTATTTTTATACTAAACTCGATGAAACCGGCAATTTGCTTATCCTGAATACAGATGCGAAAGTTGCAGCAGCTCCCGATGAAACCTGGGAAAGACTTCCATGGCTAATCGATATGCACAGCGAATCCACCCCCGATGGCTATGCCGAATGGATATCCAGGGATTGGGCTAATTATATCAATCCTTCAAATATCGGTGTAACGGATGGCGTGGTAAGGTATATTTTCCCCATCCCTACAATTGGAATTGACAACAGTAAAGGACTACTGAGTAATGATGGATATAATTTTGGATTCTAGTTTATACCAGGAAAAAGAAAAAATATAAGATCATGAAAATAAAAGAATTTAATATCAAAGGTTTAATGTTTCTTTTCTTTGCACTTGCATTGCTTGTGCAGGGTTGTGTGGAAGAGGAATTCTATCCCAGGACACGCCTGTTTCAACCGGTTTTGAATGAGGACCTGTACTCAATTGATAATACGATCATTGTCAACCTGGGCAAAATGGTTGAAGCTAAATCCTACCTGCTTGAAGTGAGCCGTGATAGCTTCGAAACCGTTCTTTACACTATCGAAACGGACACTAACTTTGTTGTCATCGATAAAGAAACCATTGGTGAAGAACTCCTGTGGTTCACAATTTACCAGGTCCAGGTTACAGCCTATGCAGATTCCTTGGAATACAACAGTCTGCCTTCCTTCATCGGAAGTGTAAGAACTCAAAAGTTTCCTTCTAATATGGGTGTCCCCACATTCTTTGATGTACTTGATACAAGGGCCCGGGTATTCTGGACACCTGCCGGCGATCCGATCAATCGAATAAAGGTCTTTGCAATTGATGATGAAAGACTTGCCAATCCTTTGATGACATTTAACCTCCTCCAGGTCGATATAGATGCAAATCAATATATTTTAAACGGCCTTCAACCCAGTACCGGCTACCAGGTCGCGATCTTTAGCGGTAATGTACTTCGGGGATGGGAAATATATACTACACGGGTAGCTCAGATCTCAGGCGATAATGTGGTTGACCTTACAGGTATTCCTGATTCAACTGAAATTAGTCTCAAATACAGGTTGGAAGGTGTTGCCGATGGCAGCATAATCCTTCTTGAAGGAGGCATGACTTACCTTGCAAAAGGGTACTATTTCGACAAGTCCATAGCCTTCGTGAGCGGATACAGTTTTGTTCCGGCATTGCCAATCATCGACTGTTCAACCAACTTTAATCTGGCGGAGGGCAGCAATGTAGGATATGTAAGTTTTAAAGATATTCATCTAACAGCTTCAGATGGAGGGTTTGCCAATCGATATGTATTCAACATAAATACCTCAGCTACACTTGGCGAATTGAAATTTGAGTCCTGTGTGATCCGAACGCTGAGAGGAATATGCAGGATGAAGGATATCGGGCCCGGAACACTGGA
>CAYSAH010000427.1:0-3750 GCA_964428945.1 uncultured Bacteroidaceae bacterium
GATAATTTATATGCTGGCAAGCTGGATCGGCAACATATAACATACCTGGACGGTGGAATTGAAAACTACAACACTGCCGATGGACAATTTGATATGAACAGGGGAGGTACTCAACTTAAAACAGGTTTCGATTATGATTTTAACCCCAGAAGTAACCTGGCATTCGAAGCAAATGGAGGTACATCAAGTTTTGCAATGGACCGTTCAAATACCTCCAGGGAATATACGGTTCCAGCTTCTGAAGAACTCTTCTTCCTAAATTCTGATTTGATGTCCAGGAAAGAACTTTATTACAGTGCTAATTTAAATTATACGCAAACCTTTGATACATCTGCACATAAGTTAGTTGTAATGGCAAATTTTTCGCGTGAATCAGGTGGCAGTATAGAAACCCTTTCATTTCAGAAAACAGATCCTGATTATGTCCTCTTGCCTTTTGAGAATCCAAATAAAACACAAAATGTTGAAGATGGTACAGAATACGAATACCGCTTGCAGGTAGACTATAGCAAACCTATTGGCAAGGGTAATCTTGAAACAGGATACCAGATGCGTATCGATGATAATTTCAACGATTTTGTTTACCAGGAGTACGATCCTGATACGGATATCTGGAATTCTCTGGATGATAACAGCAGCGAAATCACTTTTTTCAGAAATATCCAGAGTGCTTATGCTCAATATGGAGGGGAATTCAGAAAGATACAATACCAGCTAGGTCTTCGGGGGGAATATACCAACCGACTGATCGAATATGCAAATTTTAATACTTCTTATCTTGTCAGGAGATTTGATGTATTTCCTACTGTACATCTTGCACGGCAATTTAACAATGACAACCAGCTAATGGTTAGTTACAGTAAGCGTGTGAACAGACCAAGAGGTTTCTATCTCGACTCGATTCCAAGCTATATTGACAAACAAACAGTGAGGATTGGAAATCCCGCCCTTCAACCCGAATATGTAAACTCGTTTGAGTTGGGATATCAAAAAGGATGGGGAAAGAATTTCCTGGCGATCGAAGGATATTACAGGAATACCACTAATCTTATTTCCAGGGTCACCCAGTATGATGAGGCTACCGGAATTTTCTACCAGCGTATCGAAAATATCAACGAAGATCATGTTGCCGGTGGAGAAGTGATGGCCAACTGGCAATTTGCAAAATGGTTTAACCTGAATGCAAGTACAGATTTATATTACTATAGCATTAAAGGTGAACTCTATGGTGAAAAAATTAATAATTCTAGTGTCAGCTGGAAAGCTAATGCCAATGCAACATTTACTATCAATCCTAAAAGCAGGATACAGGCTAATTTTGGTTATATGGGACCAACAGTCACAGCCCAGGGAAGTGCCGAAGGAATGTATTTTATGAACCTGGCAGTCAGACAAGACCTTTTCAACAGGAAATTATCCGCTACATTGCAGGTCCGTGACCTATTTGGAAGTATGAAAAGAGAATTCACTGCTTCTGGTGATGGTTTTTCTCAATACGTGCTAATGCAGCATGAACCAAGAATTGTAATGCTGACACTAAGTTACAAAATTAATAATTACCGTCAGGAACAACGGGATCAGTCACAGCAATCGGGAGGCATGGAAATGGACTCCGGTTTTTAAAAATATTTAAATAGAATTAATGTTTTCTTTAAAACTTATTACACAGTTTGGTGTTAGTTTTGTGTAACATCAAATGAAAACTGTTTATATATACCTGGCATTACTTTTTGTTCTTTTCTCCACTGACCTTTCAGGACAGAAAAGAATCACCTTAAGTGGTCATATTAGGGACCTTCGGACAGGGGAGGAACTAATAGGGGCAAATATAGCTATCCTTGAAAACGGCTCTGGCACTATTGCAAATCAATACGGTTTTTATTCTATTTCTGTAATTCCCGGATTTTATACTTTGATATACTCTTATGTAGGATATAAGCCAGTTTCAAAAGCTTTGAATTTTATTGAAGATCTGGAATTGAATATTGAGTTGGAAGAGTCCTCACAACAAATCGAAGAAGTAACCATTACAGCTGAAGCAGCAAATTCCAATATCACCAGTCTTGAAACCGGTGCTACTAAATTACAGATCAATGCCATACGCAAAATTCCTGCATTATTGGGTGAAGTTGATGTGATAAAAGCAATACAATTACTACCGGGAGTTTCAGTAACAAGCGAAGGTTCTTCAGGTTTTAGCGTGCGGGGTGGAAGTCCGGACCAGAATTTAATATTGCTGGATGAAGCAGTAGTTTATAATGCATCCCATCTGCTCGGGTTCTTTTCTGTATTCAATAATGATGCGATCAAGGACGTTAAATTGTACAAAGGGGATATACCTGCAGCCTATGGAGGCCGGCTGGCATCCCTGCTTGATGTAAGGATGAATGACGGTAACATTCGGGAACTTTCAGGTACTGGTGGAATTGGTACAATATCAAGCAGGCTTACCCTGGAAGGTCCGCTTTTTTCAAAAAAAGCATCGTTTTTATTGTCGGGCAGACGAACCTACGCAGATATATTCCTCCCCCTTGCAAAAGATACTGCTGTACGCGATAATTCACTCTATTTTTATGACCTGAATGGAAAATTCAATTATACCATAAACGATAAAAACAGGCTGTTTGTGTCTGCATATAATGGTCAGGATGTCTTTGCAAATGATTTTGCCGGACTAACTTTTGGAAACGGAACCTTTACTTTCAGATGGAATCACCTCTTTTCGAAAAAGCTGTTTAGTAATTTTACTTTTGTAAATTCCAGGTATCTTTATAAACTGGGTACTCCAGATGATGCAATTCCAAGATTCACATGGCTTTCCAGGCTAACTGATTTTGCTCTGAAAGCCGATTTTATCTATTATTTAACTCCTGAACACACCTTTCGTTTTGGAGTGTCATCAACCTACCATATTATCTCTCCCGGAGAAATTGTCTCACAAAGCGGAGAAAATGATAATGACACTACTAAATACTCGTCAAATTACGCTCTGGAAAGCGGTGCATATGTTTCAGGAGAATCCAAATTCGGCAGCTCACTTTCGTTAAGGTATGGACTGAGATATTCACAATTTGACAATATTGGGGAAGGAACTGTGTATACCTATAACCAGGATTACCTTGTAATTGACTCTACAAGTTACCGATCCGGTGAATTCTTTAATACCTATCGTGGACTGGAACCCAGGCTTGCTTTAAATTATACTCTTGATGAAGCAAATTCAATAAAATTAAGCTACTCAAGAACCATTCAATACATGCAGCTTGCATCAAACAGCAGTGCAGGCACTCCCCTAGATATTTGGTTCCCTGCCTCTCCAAATATTAAGCCGCAGCTTTCAAACCAATACTCTGCCGGCTATTTCAGAAATTTCCTCGGTAACAGGCTGGAATCTTCCGTTGAATTGTATTATAAGCGGATGGATCAATCAATTGACTTTGCGGAACATGCCCAGTTAATACTCAATAAATTCCTGGAAGGCGAAATACGAACAGGATATGCAACTTCATATGGTGCCGAACTTTTCCTAAGATACACCGATCAGAAGTTCTCCGGTTGGATAAGCTACACCTATTCTAAAACCACCAGATTCTTTGATGAAGTAAACAATGGTGATCCTTACCCGGCCCCTTATGATAAACCACATGACCTTGCACTCGTTGGGAGTTACGATTTTACAGACCGGATTTCACTGGGAGCAACCTGGATATATTCAAGCGGCTTACCCTTCACGCTACCAACGGGAAGATA
>CAYSAH010000428.1:0-3746 GCA_964428945.1 uncultured Bacteroidaceae bacterium
TGATGCTTTCAACTACTACAAGATTCAACCTAATTAAGCAACCGGATGAACAATTTGATACCATCCTGAACCTGAAACGAGTTAACGATATCCAATTCCTAAATAAGTTCTTTGAAACTGTAAATATTAAACTCCCCCAGCATGGCATTTTTCTGGGTTGTGCTGAAACAAAATTTCAGCGAAAAAAAAGGATACTTGCAAAATTTCCACCAGTACTAAACTGGATCGCATATTTTTTTGATTTTATTCTGAAACGCATCTTCCCAAAATTCAAGCCAACAAAAAGTCTTTATTTCCTGCTCACCAGGGGTAATAATAGAGTATTGTCAAAAGCAGAGATACTGGGAAGATTGTATTCTTGTGGCTTTGAAGTGCTGGACGACCGCTATCTAAATGAATATTTCGTGTTCAAAGCACGCAGGATTAAAAAACCAGCATTTGATATGCATCCTACTTATGGGCCTTTTGTAAAACTTAGAAGGATTGGTAAGAATGGAAAACAGATCAATGTATTTAAATTGAGGACCATGCATCCCTATGCGGAATACCTGCAGGATTATATGCAAAAAAAGAATTCACTTGCTGAGGGTGGGAAAATAAAGGATGATTTTCGTGTAACTACCTTGGGAAGAATATTCAGGAGACTTTGGCTGGATGAATTTCCGATGATATTCAACTGGCTGATCCGTGATTTGAAACTGGTTGGAGTAAGGCCTCTTTCTCAACAATATTTTAATCTTTACGATAAGGATCTGCAGGAGTTAAGGATACTAAACAGACCAGGCCTGATCCCCCCTTTCTATGCTGATATGCCAAAAACACTTGAAGAAATACAAGCCAGCGAACGTAAATACCTGGAAGCCTATATGAAACATCCGTGGAGAACAGACTGGAGATACTTCTGGATGGCATTCAGGAATATTGTTTTTAAGCACGCCAGGTCAGCATAACCTGGAATCCTCCAACAAATATGCAACTTTTCCTGACTTTTTTTCGTTAATGAGTTAAACCTTAAAATTCCAGCTTTAATGACTGAAAATATTTACCCGGTATTCGACCGGATCTATGACAGAAAAGTGAAGGAGGAAATTCTTCGACAAAATGCACGTGTGATCTGGTTCACCGGTTTATCGGGTTCAGGCAAAACAACGCTCGCAGCAAATCTGGAAAAAGAACTTTTTTTCAGGAGATTTTTCTGCCAGGTGCTGGATGGAGACAATATCCGGGCAGGAATTAACAATAACCTGGGCTTTAATGAAGCAGACCGGCTTGAGAATATACGGAGGATTGCCGAAGTTTCAAAACTGCTTGTAAATGCTGGTATTATAACCATCTGCTCTTTCATCTCACCTACGAATGATATAAGAGAACTTGCGAAAAATATTATTGGTTCCAATGATTTTATCGAAGTCTACCTCAGCACTCCACTTCATGTTTGTGAGAAACGCGATACAAAAGGTCTGTATAAAAGGGCTCGTGCCGGTGAAATAAATGATTTCACCGGGATATCAGCTCCATTTGATGTGCCTGCCTGTCCTGATATTGAACTGGATACTTCAAAATACTCCATCAGGGAATGTGTCAATAAGATTTTCGATACCATTATTGACAGGATAACTTTATAGCCTTCTATTTCATTCTGAAGAATTCTTTTCTGAAGCAATCTGTTCTTTCCTTATGTCATTCCTTGAGTATCAGGGATCAGAATGCTGTGGCGTGGATGACTGATAACTCATTATTCGTACATTTGTGATACAGAAAAGAATTGAGATGAAACTGAAACCAGCCATACGATCAATTATACTTATTGTTTGCCTATTTCCCGGAAATCCGGTTTGGAACCAGTATGTTCCAACGCATATTTCGAACAAAGGTATATATGACTTTTTGGATGAATTAGCCAATCAACAGATCATTGACCTCTATACATCAATTAAACCTTACTCAAGATCATTGATCCTGGAAAAATTAAACGAGGCAAGCCAGGTAAAGAACGATTTATCCGGAAGACAATTGAAAGAGCTTGAATTCTATTTAAAGGATTATTCAAAAGATAAAATTTATTGTAAGGGTCTGTTCGATACCAGGACCACCTGTTTATGGTTTAACAAGGACCCTAATCATAGACTTGACCTATTCAGCTGCAGGGATTCCGCATTCAGGATTTCTGTTAACCCAATCCTGGGTGCAAACACCTGGAAGAATTCAAATGGAACTTTCTATCATTGGTGGAACGGAATTGAAACATATGCAACTTATGGAAATTTTGCCCTGTTTGCTTCTTTACGTGACAATCACGAATCTGTTGGTCTTACTAACAGGGATTTAATGAACCAGAGAACCGGAGGAGCGAATATAAAGGAATTTTCAGATGGTAAAAGAGATTATGAAGAGATGCGGGCCGGAATGTCCTATAGCTGGAATTGGGGACACCTCGGACTGATCCTCGACCAGGTTTCATGGGGCGATGCCTGTAACGGACCGAATATTCTTTCAGGAAGAACACCTCCGTATGCAAAAATTGATTTACAGCTTGACCCTGTTGATTGGCTGCAGTTCAATTATATACATGGCTGGCTGGTATCCGAAGTGGTTGATTCAAGTCTCTCATTCTGGATAAATAACAGCTATGGACCTGAATACAGGGAAGTTTACCATTCTAAATTTCTCGCTGCCAACATGTTCACATTTAAGCCGTTTAAATATTTCTACATTGGCATTGGTAATTCTGTAATCTATGATAATCGTACTCCACATGCAGCATTTTTAATCCCTGTAATGTTCTGGAAAGCTTTGGATCATACATTATCTTCAAGAAACCTTAAAGGATTTCATTTTTACGGTTCAGCCTTTATAGATGAAATACAGGTTGGAAGAATATTCCGGGAAGGTGAGTATAACTTTTCTTCATTTAAGTCCGGAGCTTCGTGGTCGCCCTTTCCAAATATAAATCTTCAATTTGAATATACCTGGAGCAACGCCTTGATATTTCGTCATTACGTGACTACAACTACCTTTGAATCAAACCAGTATAACCTGGGTCATTTCCTTGAAGATAATGCAAAAGACTTATATACAGCTATTAATATAAAACCAATAAGAACCTTAAACGTCAGCATTTACTACAATAGATCACTTAAGGGACCGGATCATACATTATTAGGCACTTCACCAAGGGCAGAAATAACTCCCTTTGAACCTGTTGTTTGGGAGAGTACAAGGATCGGAATTTTAACAAATACACAGCTGATCAACGATCTGTACATGAGGCTGGGATATGAATGGAGAAATGTAAGCGGTGAATCACAGTGGGTTGAGATGTGGACAACGGAAGTTTACCAGGGGATTACTGGGACACTTAATTTTGGTTTGAACTATGGCTTTTGAGATAAATTGCGGGCCTTATTCCTGTAAATCTGGAGAAATTCACAGATACTTGATTATTTTGCCTTCACAGGACCTGCTGTTTATAAGAGTTAATTCCTGTTTAAAATAATGAAAATACAATTTTCGAAATTTCTTTGGCCACTTTCGTTTTTTGGATGGTCGGCAGTTGTATTTTTATTGTCTGTCCTCCCATCTAATGAATTAATTCAAAAGAGCAATAATTTACACAATTTCAGGTGGGATTACCTTGAACATTTTGCTGTATACCTGGTTTTCGCTTTTCTTTACGGCTTGTGGATAAAATCAGGCAATTGGAATAAGAAAATATTGATTATTTATTTCCTGGTTTTTGGAAGTAT
>CAYSAH010000429.1:0-3730 GCA_964428945.1 uncultured Bacteroidaceae bacterium
CCCGGCTTGAACTCGGTTCAGCTGAGATGAACACAGGTATATATATCATAGATGTTTCCTCAGTTGGATTCAGAGAACGGACAAAATTGATTTTCGTAAGGGAATGATAAATCGTTGAACGTTCGGGTCTACTTCTTTTATTTTACTTTTTAAAGATTAACTTTGGATACTAAATTATAATTAACGGAATCATATACTCAAAAATGGACAGGGATACCAAATTATTTAGCCTGATAGCTCAGGAGCAAAAAAGACAAAAAGAAGGGATTGAACTTATCGCTTCTGAAAATTTCGTAAGTCAGCAGGTACTGGATGCAATGGGCTCCTGCCTTACAAATAAATATGCCGAAGGTTACCCGGGGAAAAGATATTACGGAGGCTGTGAGGTTATCGATAAGGTTGAGCAGCTGGCAATAGACCGCTTGTGTGAGCTATATGGTGCAGAATATGCAAATGTTCAGCCTCATTCAGGGGCACAGGCAAATATGGCTGTTTTCCTTACGGTATTAAAGCCTGGGGACACCTTCATGGGACTGAATCTTTCCCATGGCGGGCACCTTTCACACGGTTCTCCTGTGAATAGTTCCGGAATATTGTATAATGCGATCAGCTATGGGCTGAAGGAAGAGACGGGGATGATCGATTATGATGCGATGGAAGAGACAGCGCTGAAGGAGCGTCCAAAGATGATTATTGGCGGTGCATCTGCTTATTCCAGGGAATGGGATTATGCCAGGATGAGATCCATTGCCGACAAGATCGGTGCAATATTCATGGTTGATATGGCCCATCCAGCCGGATTGATCGCTGCAGGTTTACTGGATAATCCGCTGAAACATGCCCATATAGTTACTTCCACCACCCACAAGACCCTTCGAGGACCAAGGGGCGGAATTATTCTTCTTGGAAAGGATTTCGAGAATCCCTGGGGCATAGCCCTTAAAGATGGGGAACTCCGTACCATGTCTTCGCTGTTGAATTCTGCTGTATTCCCAGGAATACAGGGTGGTCCGCTGGAACATGTTATTGCGTCCAAGGCTGTGGCTTTTGGAGAGGCTTTATCCCCTGAATTCAAAATTTACCAGCAACAGGTGAAGAAAAATGCATCTGTTATGGCAGAATCATTTATTAAAAAAGGATATAAGGTTGTTTCAGGGGGTACGGATAACCACTCGATGCTCATTGACCTCAGGTCGAAGTTTCCTGAGATCACTGGAAAGCAGGTTGAGAATATCCTTGTTGAAGCGGACATCACTGTTAACAAGAACATGGTTCCCTTTGATTCCCGTTCACCTTTCCAGACAAGCGGGATACGAGTTGGTACACCGGCCATCTCCACGCGGGGAGTAAAGGATGATATGATCCCACTGATCGTCTCATTTATCGATGAAGTCATCAGCAATATTGAAGATAAGGTCATAATCGGTAAGGTAAAGAAACAGGTAAATGAAGTAATGTCGGAATTCCCGATGTTTGCCTGAACCTTTTTATATGGAATGGTATCTCATACCTGCAGTAATTATGGTCGGTCTGGTAGCCGGATTCCTTAATACTGTTGCAGCAGGGGGTTCCCTGATCGCGCTTCCGATGCTTATTATTCCCCTGGGAATCCCATCGACAAATGCCAATGCCATTAACAGGATCGCTTTATTGCTTCAGAATATTATCGGCGTAAGACGGTTTCAGCAGAAAGGGGTGCTGGATATTAAAACTGATTACAAGATCGGGATTCCTGCTGTGGTTGGTTCAATTATCGGTGCTGTTATTGCAAGCATTATCTCTGCTCCGGCAATGGACTTTGCCATCGGGATCGTTATGCTGGTAATGTTCTTATTGATAATATTTGATCCTAACAGCTGGGTGAAGGACCGCAAGGATCAGCCTCCCCTTAAGCGATGGTTGCAATACCTTATATTTTTCATGATCGGTATCTATGGTGGATTTATTCAGGCCGGGGTAGGATTCTTCCTGTTGACGGGACTGGTACTTGGATGCGGTTTCGAATTGCTAAAGGCCAATGGGATCAAGGTGCTGATCATCCTGCTCTATACGCCTGTTGCACTTGCAATATTTATCTACAGCGATCTGCTGACCTGGAAATATGTCATGTACGGCTTGCTGCTTGCGGTTGGGAATATGGCAGGAGCCTATATAGGCGTGAATGTCGCAGTAAAACGTGGATCTCATTTCCTCAGGTACATGCTGCTGGTGGCCATTCTTATTGCAGCATTAAAATTGCTTATACCACAAATTAAACAAATCTTTTCCTAGGGTTCAATTGTGTATTTAATCCAACCTGTCTGTTTGAAAGCTGCATTCGGGTCACTGCTGAATTTGGTTCTCCTGGCAGCTGCTAAAACAACTTCCCAGATACAATTGTCGGCAAAGGTAGCCGACTTAACAGTTGCGCCAACCACTTCCCCGTTTCTGTCTACCTGTATCTCAACTGTAACGACAATTCTGCTTGTTACATTGCAATTCTCAACATTGGGTAAAGGTAAGTCCCCAACTGCTTTCCTGCTTCCAAGTCCATAGGTCGGACCGTTCCCCAGGCCTGCGCCGTCACCGTAATTTGAGGCACCCGGCGAGCCGGTTACGACTCCCTGGTTGGTTCCGCTTCCCGGGTTGACTCCTTCTGATCCTTCCTGGGTACTTACTCCCTGGTTCCCAAAGGTATTTTTGCCAAGGGTATTTAACCTGTTGGCCTGGGCATCTCTCTGTCTTTTCTCTTCCTCTATACGCTTTTGCTCGGCTTCCTGTTCTTTCCGAATCCGTGCCTCTTCTGCAAGTCTTGCATTTTCGGCTTCCTGCTCTTTTTTTATTCTTTCAGCTTCCTGTTGCTGTTTGCGTATTTCCTCGGCAGTGGGTTTCGGAACCTCTTTTACCCTGACCTGTTCGACATCCTGGGTATTATCCGGTGGGCTTACCTTTGTTACAACCGGTTCAGGAGCAGAAACAGCTTCGGTCACTACAGGATTATTTTCAGCAGCTTCGGGCTCAGGATTTCCCTGGTTGGCATCATCCGCTTTTGGTTCAACAGTACCAAATCCGGTGTCATCTGTTCCGAAGTTAACCAGTATTCCTTCTTCTTCAGGAGGAGGATCAGGGAAGGTAAGTCCTCCAAGTAAAAGCAGTGCAAGAATCAACGCATGCACTAAAATTGTTCCTGTTAAACCTCTTTTACTGATTCTCATGGCAAAAGGATAACGAATTAACTGACCGGTTTAGTACCGAGGATTACCCGGTATCGGTTTCTTTTCGCAATATTCAACACCGAGAACACCTCTTCCATATTCAGGTTCCTGTCGGCATTCAGCCTGATGGTCGGGGTCTCTCCATAGGGTTCAAGAATCTTTTTAAGAACAGGTTCCAGTTCACTCATCGTGTAGGACTGGTCCTCGACATAAACAGTTTTGTCGCTTGTAATCGACAGTACAAGTACCGGGCTGGCTTGTGTCTGGTTATTGCTTTCAGGCAACTCGACATTTTTGGCTGCCGGCACGATAAGGGTTGTGGTAAGCATGAAAAATATCAATAAGAGGAAGACGATATCTGTCATCCCTGACATTGCAAAATTGATATTTCTCTTATTTCTGGCTACAATTGCCATCAGAGTAATTTTATTACCACGGTATAATTTTTATCAGCTGCAATATTCATCACCTTAACTGCATCCTCAACTGTTACCTGGGGTGAGGTCACCACCTTCACGGTTGGATCTGCCTGTCCC
>CAYSAH010000430.1:0-1725 GCA_964428945.1 uncultured Bacteroidaceae bacterium
TCAATCTAAGGACACTTCCCGAACCAAGATCATCAATCTCATAGATATTGCCTGTTAAATTTAAATGTGTTACATCGGACAGGACAAATGCGAATAACCATCCGAACAGTATCGCGGTAAAAAAAGAGGGAAGGGAAACACCAATTGTGCTCATAATAATAGAAACCCTGTCAAACCAGGAGTCTTTCCATAGTGCACAGAAAATACCTACAATAAGTCCTATAAAAAAGGCAAATAGTATAGCAGTAATAGCAAGAAGGAAAGTAGTTGGCAGGACATCGGCTATCATACTTGTAACAGTCCTTTGGTTCTGGTAGCTCATCCCCAGATAGGGCAGTTTTAGCACGACAGAAAGATTAACACCCCCTATTATTGTTAAGGTACTGTTACTCCTTAATGTATCCTGGTAAAAATAATTGTTCTTATTACTGGTGTTATAAACTGAGACCGGGGAAAGATCGTTAAGATACCGTACATACTGAAGCCCTTTGCTCCGGTCAAGCCCGAGCTCATGCCGGATCATATCCACAGTCTCCATATCTGCCCGCTGACCAAGCATCATTCTTGCCGGATCGCCGGGCAAAATGTTGAACAAATCGAATACAAGCGACACTACTCCCCAAAGAACAAGGAGCCCATAAAATAACTTGCGTAATACCCGTTTAATCACCTCAGAAGTTCTTCTTTTTGGGAATGAATTGAACCAGTAGCAGCACAGCTGTTACACTAAGAAAATAAAGTAGCCATGTTGAACGGTCAGTCCTTTTCATTAATTTTTTAATAACGATCGGGTTGGCTGAATTATCAAAATCGATCATATCCCAACTCAGTTCATCCATTAGTCCCTCCTCTATAAGTATCATTATTTCCGGATCCTGTTCCTCCTTATACTGTTTAAGGAGCCCTGGCCATTTTTCGTTCCATTCCGGAAGCGATGGAAAATCACGGTAGGCCCATTTGGCAACAATGGTTCCGTTTTTTAGTAAAATAAAGCCTGGATTTGCTCTGATCATTGTCTTCAGCATAATTTCATCTCCTGAATAAAAGTTGTATTCCAGGTCAAGTTTTGATGATATTTCTTCAACCACACCGCTCGATGAGGCTGATACAGCGTAAAACTTAAAATCACTTGCAAAATTCTGAAGTGCATACCAATCATTTCCCGAAATAAGAACCTCATCAACAGCTTCTCTCAGATTCTTGCTGATAAGAATGAGTGAATACCCCTTGAATGCGAGAATCTCATTTGTGATTTCATAGCCGTCCGGATGAATGATCCCAAAATCATGAATTGGTGGTTCATAGCCTTTGCTGATAAGCCTGGATTCGCTAGTAACAAATTCATATTTGATGGTATCCTGTGGATAATTATCAATTGTAAACTCCTCCGTTTTGCCCGATTCAACATTCCTGTAAAAAAGTATTGTGTTGTACACATCCCCTGGAGCACCCTCAGGGCTAGCCATAGCTGCAGGAATATTCGTTCCTGTAGCATAAGGTCTGAAATCGAGTATGGGGAGATGTTTCAGGGCTGAATAAGAAAGCAGGAAACTGCCGAAAAAGAATAGAATAATCAGTCCTGTTTCCATTCTCCCTGGAAGGACATTTTTTGCTCCCCTCCGCGACCGAAACAAAACCAGCACAAACATCATAAAAATTAAATTCTTGAAAAATGTCTGCCAGTTTGTTAATATAATCGCATCGCCAAAACAACCGCAGTCTGTA
>CAYSAH010000430.1:1735-3728 GCA_964428945.1 uncultured Bacteroidaceae bacterium
GAACAGGAGCAGGATCAGGTAGGTCCTTCTTTTCTGGTAGCCGAGAATAAGCACCATTCCAAGTACCAGTTCAAAGGCGGCAAGGAAGATGCCTAGGTAGAGTCCGAATGAATCTAAAAAATCTAATCCGAATGCACGGAAATAGTCTGCAAACTTGTAAGCTGATCCCAGGGGGTCAAGCGCCTTTACAAAACCACTGAAAATGAATAGAATTCCAAGAAAAAAACGGCTGAATATACGTATTACTTTCATTTATATTTACCTTAAGGTTTATAATCCAATAAGCTCCCTGAGATTCTCAAAGATGAGATCAGGACTTTTCATCTCACCATTTTGATCCGAACAATTTACAATGGTAAGGTTTCCTTTCTGCCGGCAAAGGGTATGGTATATATTTCTTACTTTTTCCTGGAAGCCCAGGTCTTTCTCGTGAATATCAGGATTTCCCTTCAGGTAATCCCTGTCTGTCCCGTTCCGGTTCTCAGTAAGTCGTTTCCTTGTAAATTCAAAAGGGACATCGAGAAAAATGTTCATATCGGGTACAGGCAAACCGTGGTTCTTATATTCAAGTTCCATGATCCAATCTGCCAGATCACGCTGATCAGATGGATCAGCTAATTTTGCGCACTGGAAAGCGATGTTTGAATAAACAAACCTGTCAACGATAACAAGGGTTTCATCATTCATCCAGTTCTTTAAGAGGGGTATGGCATCCTTCCGGTCGCCGGCAAAAATCAAGGCTACCAGGTAGGGATCCACCTGGTTGATATCACCCATTTCCCCTCTTAAAAAACGTGCTATCAGTTTCCCGTATACCCCTTCTTCCAATCTTGGGAAATGTAAATACTTGAACCTGACACCCTTTTTTTCGAGGTAATCACACAAGAGTTCAACCTGTGTTGATTTCCCGGATCCGTCTAACCCTTCAATTACAAGGAATCTCATTGACCTTTTCGGTTGATTATGAATTATTTTTACTTATTTTGCGTCCGATTATTCCGGTAAAAAGTATCATTTCATCATGAAACGGGGTGATGATCTGACAGTAAAATGATTAACATTTCCCAATAATATCGTATGCAGGAATACAGGTCTAAAGATACATTTTTTTCAAAGAACCGCAGCCTGAATTGCAGGGGCAAACTTCTCAGCCTGTCAACTCCAAAGGTGATGGGAATCCTGAATATCACTCCTGATTCATTTTTTGACGGTGGCCGTTATACCGATCCATGGACTGCCCTCGAGCGGGCCAGGGAAATGATTGCAGAGGGAGCTGATATTCTCGACATTGGAGCTGCCTCATCCCGGCCGGGTGCCGGACTGTTGAACCCTGAGGAAGAATTAAACAGGCTGAAACCGGTAATTTCACTAATCCGAAATGAATTCCCTGACATAATAATTTCCATCGATACCTATAGTTCCGAAGTAGCCGGTGAAATGATAAGAAACTTCAATGTCGATATGATCAACGATATATCAGCCGGCGAGATCGATCCGGGAATGATCCAAATCGTCTCTGAATTAAATATTCCTTATATTATTATGCATATGAAAGGCGTACCTGGAAGTATGCAGGAGAACCCGGAATATGATAATGTTACAGATGAAATATTGCAATACTTCTCTGAAAAAGTACATTCCCTTCATAAAAAAGGGGTTTCAGATGTACTGATAGACCCGGGCTTTGGATTCGGTAAAACCATTGAACACAATTATGAGTTGCTTGCGCAGGCTTTTGCATTCCAGATCCTCGGACTTCCCGTGGTGGCAGGCATTTCCCGTAAATCTATGATCTATAATCTCTTAGGATCAAGCAGCCAGGAAGCACTTAACGGTACAACCGCTGCTCATATGATACTGCTGCAAAAAGGGGTAAACATTATCAGGGTGCACGATGTAAAAGAGGCAAAAGAAGCAATAGCAATTTTCCTCGAGACAGAAAAAAAGAGGTCCTGACAGCTTTACACATCTTTTTGTACATTTGTTAATTATA
>CAYSAH010000431.1:0-3724 GCA_964428945.1 uncultured Bacteroidaceae bacterium
GCTTTAGCGAAGGCGGGCTCTGTTTTGATTATCGAGCAAGGAAGGCATGAGGCGCAAGGCACAAGGCGCAAGGCGCGAGGTGCCAGGGTTAAACGAGCAGTGCCGGGGGGAAAGGTGGAAAAAACGGAGGCACTTACCACCTTGCGCCTGAACAATAATTCTACTGCAAGCATCAATTAATCAATCTGATAAGATGGTCAACAAAAATCAGCCTGACATGGTCAATTAGTCCGTTTTTTCCAATGAAAGCAAGGGGATTTGAATATACTCGAAATAAAAATCTTATCCTGCCAGTTGACATTTGGAATATATTATGTATATTTGTCAACAGGAAACGAAATCCACAAACTAATGAAAAACACTTTTGGCATAAGATTGGCTTCTGCTCGTAAAATGGCGGGCATGTCGCTTCAAACCCTTGCTGATAATTTAGAAAACGTGATAACCAAACAGTCTCTAAGCAAATATGAGCAAGGGGAGATGAAACCCGACAGTAGTCTACTTGTGAAGTTGGCTAATGTTCTTAATGTGCCTGTAGATTATTTTTATGACGAACCAACTGTTAAAGTAGAATTTACTAATCCCGATTATCGCAAGCATTCTTCTAAAGTTTCTCAAACCGAGAAATACTCAATTGAAGAAAGATCGAAGCATTTGCTTGAAAAGTATTTCGAAATTGAAGATTTATTGAAATTGGATGAAGGAAATGAGTACTTCAATTATAATGAAGTAATTCGTACTTCAGAAGATTCAGAAAAAGCAGCTAAAAAAATACGTGCGGATTGGAAATTAGGATACGACCCAATTCCAGATGTAGTTGCAATGCTTGAAGACAAAGGTTACATAGTTCTTGAAATTGAGGCATCAGAGGACTTTGACGGTCTCGCTGTTGATGTTAACAACTTTAAAGTTATCATACTCAATAGTAAGATGCACAATGAGAATAAGACTCGCAAAAGATTCACTGCTTTACATGAATTAGCACATCACGCCCTAAATATACCAAAAGAATTCTCGCACAAAGATGCTGAGAAGTTGTGCAGTCTTATTCCCGGAAGAAATGGCAAGGAAAGAATTACATAAAGAAAGATTTCACTTCTATGAACGAGAATTAATATTGCTAAAGGAAAGATGGGGTATTTCAATTTCAGCCATTTTCCACCGTGCCCTTCATTTAGGAATTATAAATGATTATGTGTTTCGAAAATTCAATATAGGGTATCGAAAACGTGGGCATCATAAAAATGAACCGGGAATTTTTCTTTCTAAAGAGCATCCAAGTCGTTTTGCAAGATTGGTTTATTTCGCCCTGGGGAAAGATATAATATCTGTAAATGAAGCAGCATATTATTCTGGAATGAGTCTGTGGGAATTTCGCAAATCAAATTATCAACTCGTATGAAACTGCTAATAACAGATACATGTGTATTCTTTGATTTACTGAGCATTGGAGCACTGCCTGAGTTCTTCGGCCTGGATTTCGAGATTTGTACAACAGTATTTGTTATTGACGAGATTAACAAATCAGAGCAAAAAAAGAAATCGATGTATTCATTCGGTCAAATAAACTCACTGTTTATGAGTTTTCTGAAGATGAAATTGATGCCATCCAAATGATGGAGATAAAAAGAAACTTGAAGAGAATAACTGATAAATCAGTATTGTGGAAATCAAAACAATTGAACTGTCCATTATTGACAGGAGATAGAAAATTAAGAAATGAAGCGGAAGATTTTGGATTGGAAGTTCACGGTACACTTTGGGTAATTGCCACTCTTGTTGAAAAAGAAAAAATTGATAAGAAAAAAGGCATTGAGATGCTTAACGCACTTAAAGAGGAGAATCCTATGTTGCCAGTAGATGAAATTACCAAGATGGTAAGTGCATACAAAAAATAAACCGGAGTTCATGGTGTAGTACTCCGGTCGGATGAAAGATATGAATTTGCGTTCTGTATTCTTTCATTCTTAAAGAAAGGTTTTTTAACCAAATTTGGAAAAAACGGAGGCACTGACCACCTTTCGCCAGAACAAAGATACAACTACAAGTATCAATTAATCAAAATGATATGGTGGTCAATCAAAATCGGCCTGAGGTGGTCAACCGGACCGGTTTTTCCACAGTACAAGAAGCCTCCAGGACACATATTTTATTGCTTTTTTCACTTATGAATAAGTGTTTTTAGTGTAATATTACGCTTTTACATAAGTGAATTATGGTATCTTTGCAAAATAGATTCACGATTAGTATGGAAAGACTTTATCAAATATCTGAAAAACGGATTCAAAACACCGGACAGACTTTCATTCGTTTCCTGTCAAATGAAATCCGGTGGGAAGAACGAATGATCGGTATTTCAGGTGCCAGGGGCTCCGGAAAGACCACCCTGATCCTGCAAAAAATGAAAAGCGGCCTGCCGGCAGGTAAATTGTCACTGTATGCGAGTCTGGATGATATATATTTTGCAGAAAACTCTTTGCTGCTTCTGGCTGAGGAATTTAGCAAGAAAGGAGGAAACTATCTATTCCTGGATGAGGTACACAAATATCCAAACTGGTCCCGGGAACTTAAAAATATTTATGACAATATTCCTGAATTGAGTGTCGTATTTACCAGCTCTTCCGCCCTTGATATTTACAAGGGAGCATTCGATCTCAGCCGAAGGGCAATGATTTATAGTCTTCCGGGCTTGTCATTTCGTGAATTTATTGAACTGAAATATGAAATCAGGCTCCCGGCTTTTTCGCTCGACCAGGTACTATTTGATGCACCTGCAATCATTCCGGATATTCTCACAATGATCAGGCCCCTTAAGTTTTTCGGGGAGTACCGTAGACTGGGATATTATCCTTTCTTTATTGAATCGGAAGAAAATTATCATCTCAAGCTGATAAACACCCTTAATCTTGTATTGGAGAGTGATCTGACTACCATTTTCAACGTTGATTATTATTCAGTTATGAAAATGAAAAAAATGCTGGCTGTTTTGTCAAGGATCGTACCTTACAAGCCCAATATAGATAAGCTTAGCAAACAGATTGGTACAACCAGAGATACGCTTCTCAGGTATCTGTTTTACCTTGAAAAAGCTGAGCTTGTCAAATGGCTTACGAAGGACACCATTGGTATAAACTACCTGAACAAACCGGATAAGCTCTTTCTGAATAATACGAACCTCTCTTACTCACTGAATGATGAAAATCCCGACAAAGGCAACCTCAGGGAGACTTTTTTCCTTAATCAGCTCATGGTTAAATATAAAATAACCTATCCGGATAAGGGCGATTTCCTTATTGATGGAAAGTACCTTATTGAAGTTGGGGGCATGTCAAAAAAATCAAAGCAAATAGCCGGTCTGGAAAATGCATTCCTTGCACTTGATGATATAGAATATGCAGACAGGAATAGAATCCCTCTATGGCTTTTTGGATTCATCTATTAGGGATTCGCTGCGCTCATGTTACGCGGGCGGACGCCAACGTACATTCAAAACTCACTACTCTTTGCTTTACGCTCTGCGCTTTAGGCTGGATGGGCGCAAACATTGAAGGCATGGGGCACAAGGCATTAGGTATCAGGTATCAGGTATCAGTTAGGTGTCAGGTGTTAGGTGTTAGGTGTTAGGTGTTAGGTATCAGGTTTTAGGTATCAGGTTTTAGGTATGAGGTATTAGGTATCAGGTTTTAGGTATCAGGTTTTAGGTATCAGGTTTTAGGTATTAGGT
>CAYSAH010000432.1:0-3710 GCA_964428945.1 uncultured Bacteroidaceae bacterium
ATACCAGTTTGACGCTATAGCTGATGCATCAATTCCTTTCAGGTACTTATATGACGAGTTGAAAGGAAAAGAAATCTGTCCTTTAACTGAAACCAATCCAAAAATCAAAATAATCCCAAGAAGTTTTACCCTGCATTTCCTGATAGAATTCATATGTATTACAGATCAAAAAGTAAGTTGCTGAGAATATTGTCCGGTCATTTGCCCAAAAGTCTCAAAAATAACATTTACGTATAAATAAGACTAATGTTTCACTATAAAGGTGAATGCTCCTACCCCTGATTTCGAGGATTTTTTTTCACAAGCTGAAATTATTTCTCGATTTTATGCTACCTAAGCAAATATTGAACTGTGAAGGATATAAAGAAAAGCAGCCAATGTGGCACCAAGTAAAGGTCCGAAAAAGGGAATCCACGAATAAGTCCAATCACTTGATCCTTTATCTCTGATGGGCAGTATGGAGTGAATGATGCGTGGCCCAAGATCCCTTGCAGGATTAATGGCATACCCGGTAGTACCTCCAAGTGAAATTCCGATAACGGTTACCAATATTGCTACTGGCAGGGCTCCCAGGGTTCCAAGCCCTATCTTAGCCTCCTCGATACCCGGTAATTCCAGCGATGGTTCATGAATATAAAGAATCACGAATACAAGCACCAGCGTTCCAACCACCTCACTGAAAAAATTGTTGAAACGGTTTCTGATTTGGGGAATGGTCGAAAAAACACCCAGTTTCAAGCCTGGATCATCGGTCCTGTCGAAATGATTGCGATAGAAAATCCAGACCACAATTGCCCCGCCCATGGCTCCAAGGAATTGAGCCGTTACAAAGGGAAGTACCTCTTTCCAGGGAAATAAGCCGGCAACTGCCAGTCCAAAGGTAACTGCCGGATTTAAATGCGCCCCTGAAACCGGGCCTGCCACACTTACCCCTACAAATACACCAAATCCCCATCCAAAAGAAATCAGAAGCCATCCCCCTCCGTTCCCCTTTGTATCCTTTAAAACTGAATTTGCGACTACTCCGCCTCCAAGTAATATCAGCAAAGCTGTACCGATGAGTTCTGCTATATATTCATTCATGAATTATTATGCATCTATTATCATTGAACTTAGTCCTCTTTGTGAAGAAGTGTAATATCACCGGCGATGGAAAATGGCAAACCGTTGTTATAAGTACCGGATACCTTCCAGACATAAACGCCCTGGCTGCAAAGTTTTCCCCTGAAATATCCATCCCAGCCAATATTTATGTCATTACTCTCAAATAACTTTTCGCCCCACCTGTTGTATATGACTAACTGATAGGTCCTGACACCTTCATGGTAAGGATGAAAAATAGTATTACGTTCAGCCTGTGTCTGGTCAAAATACCCTCCATTTGGTCCGCTCAAATCAGGCCGGAATACATTGGGGAATAATACCTTGCCTTCTCCCAACACCGTTGCCCCTGAGGGTTTAACTTTTCTGTCATAACAGCCATTTGAGGTCCAGACATCAAGAGTTACATCATAAATTCCGATCTCCTGGTACAAGTGTGTCGGGCTTTCCTCACCTGACCCGGTGCCGTCTCCAAAATCCCAGGCATAAAATTCTGCATATTGTGAAATATTGAAAAATCTGGCAAGCTGATTTGGAAGCATCACCGTATCGGGAGCCATGTTAAAATCAGCCACCGGAACCTGGTACACCTCCAATACGTGATAGGCATAGGAAACTCCTCCGTCGCCCGTAACCGTTAACTTGACATTATACATTCCAGGTTCCTCGAACACATGATAAGGTTCAAAATCAGTGGATGTTTCGCCATCATCAAATTCCCAAAGGTAGCTATTGCCGTAAAGCGAATTATTCACAAACTGCACCTCCAGCGGGGCACATAAAGCATAAACACTGTCAAAGTCAGCCACCGGCAGTGTCGCAAAAATCCGTATATCATGAGTGATCTGGTCGGAACAATGATCCGATGATGCGGCCATGGTTATGCTGTAGGATCCCCAGGTAGCATAGGTATAACGCACCGGTGTTTCAAAAGTGGAAGTATTACCGTCACCCATATTCCAATTAAAATTCCAATTGCCATCATTGGTAAGATTCTGGAAATTCACAGAAGCTGAAGGATATTCCTGGTGGGTCGGAGTTACGATAAATTCGGCCTGTGGTTGTGCATAAACATAAACTGTATCTGTTTTTGAGTCTAAACAGCCATTCTGAGAAATTGATGTTAAAGAGACCTCGAATAATGTGTCATTCCCTCCGAAATTGAAATACATATTAGTAGGATTCGTGCTTGATGTAAATGAACCGTCGCCGAAATCCCAGAGGTAGGTGTTTCCTCTGACGGATTGGTTGATAAATGAAGATGTAAGAGGACTGCACCCCTCATCATTCATTGAAAAATCAGCAATTGTTCCTGGATGAACATATATCTTCTGCTGTGTGGTACTAGAACAACCAAAAATTGAAGAGGCTGTCATCACCAGGTCATAGGTAGCCAGGGAAGCACCCAGGTTATCATAAACATGATTAACCGGATTCAGACTGGTATTGTCAAAAACTGCACCGTCGCCGAAATCCCAGTGATAATTATCAGCATTCAGACTGGTATTTTCAAGAATGACATCAAAGGGAGGACAGTCGATCACAAGGTCAGTATCAAACCTGGCCAGGGGTTTGGGATGAATGATAATGTCTACAATAATTTCATGAGAGCAATCAAAAACAGATGTAGCTACGAGTTTTACCTGCCTGGTTACAATACCGTTCGTGAAGTTATTAAAGGTGTGGGAAGGTGAATTCAGATCACTGGATGAACCGTCCCCGAAATCCCATCTGTAACTGAAACCTCCCATGCTTTGGTTGGTGAAATTAACTATCAGGGGATGACATCCTTCAAGCACTGAAGCCGAGAATGCTGCTTCAATATCTGGGTATACCTCCACGGTCTTTGTAACCTGTGAAATACAGCCCTGGTCGTTTTCGGCGGTAAGGTTTACCTGGTATGCAGCTATAGTATTGAAGTCCGAATTTGTAAAGATATGTGTTACAGGACTCATATCCGGTGTAATTGCGTTTGAGCCATCGTCAAAATCCCAGGTAAAGCTTGTGCCTCCGACAGAAGAATTGTTTAGCTGAACACTTGAGGGTGTACAATTTATATTATCCTGGAAAGTAAAATCAGCCAAAATATAAGGATGCACAGTAATATCCATCTGCACTGAATCCTTGCATTCATTATTTGAAGCCGTAACAGTTAACCAAACGTGATAGGTAGTATCTGAAGTCCCGATGTTCTTGAATACCTGGCTTGGATTTTCCAATAGAGATGTAGTTCCGTTTCCAAAATTCCAATGATAGAATTTCTCACCATTTGAAGAATTGTTAAAGTTTACAGTAAGCGGATGGCATCCCTCTGTCAGGTCTGAGGTGAATCCAGCAATTATATCTGGTTCGACAATGATCTCCCTTTGCACCTGTCTTGTACAACCTGCAGCATTTTCAGCCACCATACTAATAGTGAACATCTGCTGGTTTGTGAAATTTGCATTGGTAAAGGTATGCAAAACAGGGCTGGTGTCATTAGTTGTTGCACCATTTCCATCCCCGAAATCCCATACAAACTGCACTCCGTTAACAGACGCATTCTGAATGCTTACCTCGAAAGGATTACAGCCCATATCGTCAGGGATAACAAAGTCTGCATCGATAAA
>CAYSAH010000433.1:0-1890 GCA_964428945.1 uncultured Bacteroidaceae bacterium
AAAAAATTTGGAAAATTTTACTCTGAAGTCATCCCTACCGGAAGTTACGGCAATCAGTTTATTTAAACTTTCAGGGCCTCAAACAGGACTTAGCTATTTTAACTGTTCAGTCGCAAAAAAAAAGCCTGCCTTAGAGCCCCTTTTTTCCGGCACCGGGTACAAGTGCAATACTGTTCCATTCTTCATGAGGTAACGATCCCTGGTTAAGGCTTGTCTTTTTTGTTCTCTGGTCACTTATTTATTATCCTGGTGATTTCAGCATTCAATATTACCCTTAACTTATACTAATCTGCAATTCTTTCTGTACTCCTGTTTCTGCCCAATAGTAAAAAACTTAGATAAGCGAGGTGCAGTAAAATGATCCCGACAACTGCAAAGCTGGGCAGGCTCCAGGGCCATACAGTAAAACTTTTAGGCAGAAAGGGAACTTCCAGTATATTGTTTTTCCCCAGGTACAGGAAATTGGCACGGCTTACCCAGTCCAGGAAAAATATAAATAGCGTCCAAAGCGCAAGGGCAGTCAGGGATTTCAGAAACTCAGGATATTTGTGTTCATATCCTTTACCTATCTGGATAAAAACTGGAACCAATAAAAGGAAATAGTGCCTGATCAGGTAATGGATAAAGGCAAAGCTCCAGGGTTCATCGAAAACGAATCCGGGATTGGCAAAAGATATAAAACCGCAGCTAATGGACCAATAGGAAAAGAAAAGGATCAGCCTGTCATTTCCCTTTAAAATAAGGATTGGCATAAGCAATGCCATTGAAGCGCAAAGATGCAGTGGAAAACGTTCATAAAATGGTTCTACCTTATAGATCCATGATAAAACCAGGTAGAAAATCTCAATTGCAAGGAATATGATCATGAAACGACTCATAAACCGCTTGTCGGCAACAAGTCGTTTTACAACATCTTTCTTCCAAAGCGCTAAAAGAATAAGAAGCACCATAACAAGTACCGTGATCAGGTGGATGAGGCCATACATTGGGATGATTACCTCGGTGTATTCTGTGGGGTCAAAGAATTTTTTCATTGTGATCAATCAATTGGGGTTAATTTTTCTTTTAGAAATTTATCTTTTAACAGTGCAATATATCGAATATTTTCTATTATGAAATTGAATTAATTAGCCTTAGTTTTACCTGTGATATAAATGAAATACTTATGAAGCAAAAATTACTTGTATTACTTATATTGACGTTTACAGTTGGGATATTTCATAATGCCAGTGGTCAGACTAAAACAGAAAAGCACGATATGAAAACATTTTTGGAGCACTCCGATGAGTGCCTGGACAGGATGGTAAATGCAGCAAACGAAATGTCTGTTAAGGGAGCATGTGTCATTGCTTTCATTCCCGGGGATGTTTCCGTTTCGTGGATTTCAAAAATGAAAATTGCGGGGGCCCTGCAAAATGGCTCGGCAAATTTTCTCGGCATTGCCTACACCAAGGCTGCGGAAATGGCAGATACATTTAAGGACAGTGGCAGCGGGGTCAGGGAGCCCTTACACGGCGAATTTGGCTACCAGGGCGGGGCGATTATGAAAATTGGATCAGGATATATTCTGGCAGTGTTTTCAGGAGCCAGTGGAGAACAGGATTTTGAAATAGCAAAGACAGGGCTTGATTGCCTGTCGAAATATTATTGATCTGCTGTTAAGCTGAATGATGGAATATTTGTTCTCTTCACTTGAATTTTAAAGCAATATCGCTAATGAAAAAATCCATATATTTTCTTCTTGCGGTGACAATCCCGGTACATTTGTTTGCTCAGAATCCTTTTATCACCCAAATGTACACCGCTGATCCCTCGGCACATGTTTTCGATGGAAGGCTGTATGTTTATCCTTCGCATGACAGGGATTCCAGCCTTAGTTTCGATATGGTG
>CAYSAH010000433.1:1900-3686 GCA_964428945.1 uncultured Bacteroidaceae bacterium
ATGGTGGATTACCATGTCTTCTCGACCGACAACATGAAGGACTGGACAGATCACGGGATAGTGCTTTCGCTGGACGAGGTTTCCTGGGCATCAGAAAGCGCCTGGGCCCCTGATTGCAATTTTAAAAACGGGAAGTACTATTTCTATTTTCCTACAGATCAGTCCTATATTGGGGTTGCAACAGGCGATTCACCCGCAGGTCCGTTCAGGGATGCCCTTGGAAAACCCCTGGTAACAAAAGACAGCCCGGGTGTTGTAAATAAGCGCGATTTTATCGATCCCTCTATCTTCATTGATGATGATGGTAGGCCTTACCTGTTTTTCGGGCAGCTGGATGTTAATGCTGTTAAGCTGAATGATGATATGGTATCCTATGACGGTCCTGTGCATATTATAGAGGGGGCAAAGGACTTTTTTGAAGCCATCTGGGTGCATAAGTATAATGGTCTTTATTACCTTTCCTATTCCACCTGGGGTGAAAGGGGAGTTACAGGCCCCCAAATCGTTTATGCCACTTCAGAGAATATTTTCGGGCCCTATGCATACAAGGGGGTGATCCTGGATGAAGTGAACAGCGGAACCAATCATCATTCCATTGTACAATTCAAGGGTAAGTGGTATCTTTTTTACCATACATCTGATCTTTTCCTGGAAAGAACGGTTCCCGATTCGCCGGAAATGAGGTACAGGCCCTTCCGGCGCTCCATTTGTGTCGACCGGCTTTATTACAATGAAGACGGGACCATTCGGAAAGTAGTTCCTTCCCGAACAGGGCCTGAAGGTATTTTGTAGTTCATCGGAAAGAGATTTTAATCCCGGAGGTGAGGGTGTCTCAAAAGTCAAATTGACTTTGAGACAGCTTACAGATTGTAAGTCATACTGGGGCCTTGCCCCATACCCCAGTATCTTTTTGTTATTCGCTTGACAGCTCATGAGCTCGCAGAAAAAGCCTGCTCGGTTCTTGATAAGAAAAAGATACCAAAAAGAATCAAGAACGAATTAAACGGGATCCACGGGCTGGATTTCCTGAAAGCCTCGTCGCCGCGGCTTTCTGTGCTCGCCCAATTGCAACGGGTGGCCATCTGAATTCGTTCGGGCCCACGCGCGAACCCGCTACGGCGGGTGTTGGGGAATCCCTTCGAAACGTCCACAGCTTACAATTTGTAAGTACTGATTTTATAATCCAGACTTTTAAGACAGCCTCTTAAAGTATGGAAATTACCTTGTTTATCCCGATTTTCACATCTATGGTGGTAATGAAATCATTTCCTTCCTGTTTCCAGGCCCCGAACCAGGTGCTGAAGCCATCTTCAAATTCTCCTGATGTCAGGTAGCCATCCTCATCTTTGTCCATAGGTTTCAGGAACACGCCTGAAAATCCTCTTTGCTTTGCCAGGTCTCCCATATCGAAAGTCGAATCATCCTCTAATCCCTTCGATTTGCCTGCCAGCTGATCGGCAACAGACCTGGAGCGGGCAACAACAAATCCTTTAACAGGTTTTATGCCGGCTTCTGTTCCGAAGGCACCCGGACGACTGTGTTCATTGTCCGCTTCCTCGATCACAGAGCCTTCTGAATAAGGATCCCAATTTACCAAAGTGTTGAAGAGTTCAAGCTGTTCAGGAGATTCCTCGCTGATGGCTTCATGCAGGACCTGGGCCAATTCATTTACCTGCGCAATGATGCGCTCAGGCTGAAAGAGAGTCTCGCTAATGGTTTTAACATGACCGAAGTAAAGATTTTTAAAATCCTCAATGGCGAAGAGTCGTTCCATGAAAAAATTAGG
>CAYSAH010000434.1:0-3680 GCA_964428945.1 uncultured Bacteroidaceae bacterium
TCCGGGCTGCTTCCAACAGTTCAAAGGAGAACTGGTCCGCATCACGTTCCTGCTCCCGGTCAAATCCTGTGGAACTGATGATCCTTGTAACCTCTCCCATCACAAACTGGTCACCGGAAGAGAGGATGGCAATCCCAAGCTCCTTGATCAGTCGCGACACCACATGCCGCATTTCTGCATGCCCCATCTCGTGGGCGATCACAGATGCCAGCTCTTCAGCCGAATCGCAGAACCCGAGCAGACCGGTAGTAATTATAATGTTCCCGCCCGGTAAAGTGAAGGCGTTGATCATTTTGTCGTCAATGAGAATAAAGGAGTAGTCGTATTCCGAATCTTCCAGCGCATCTTCCAATCGATCGCCGATCTGCCTGACCACGGAATCAAGATATTCCGATTCAAGCACTTTAAAATCGGAGGTTTTCATTACCATTTCAAGGTAGGATTCTCCCAGTTCCTGCTCCTTTTCCACACTTAGTAAATGGACCTTCTCCGGAAAGATCGGGAAAAAAGAGATGATCCCCCAGATCAATCCGAAGATCACCAGGAGGATCACCAGGTCCCTGAATATTGACTTTCTCATCTCTTACATTTTCGGGGGCCGGTTAGCAGGTGAGGAAACTGCCCTTCCTTCCCTGACCCTGTAAACCTGGGCATAGGCTGCCTTTCCAAAAAACAAAAAATAATAGAACAATCCCTTCCTTGCCTGTACGGCACCAATAATACTGAATATGAGATATACAATATTTGCGATTGCCGCCATGATCAGATATCCCCAAAAGACTTCGGTAAAACCTAAGTCTTTAACAAGATTAATAATCACCCATACAACAAGCCCGATATTCAGCAACGTTACGGGTATCTGGCTATAGAGGGACTGCAGGGTGTGAAACTCCACGAATCTGCCCTTAGATCTGTTCACATAATAGTAGACAATGGCGGCAACCAGGTTAAGGATGGGTAAGGGAAGTCCCAATGCTGCTGTAGCAAACATCATAAAATAGGCGCCCATGGCATCCTCGCGCTGCCTTACATCTATATCGTCCGGCTGAGGTAGCGGATAATATTCCATCCTGATAAAAATTATTAACTTAAGGCTTATACTTCATCAGGTAATTCCTCCCCGGTAAACGGAGGGTACTTGTCGGTCATGTATGACATGTACAAATTGATCCTTAATTGCCAGCGGGTCAGACCAACCACCCAGTTGTGCCAGCCTGAAGGGTATTTTCCGGTAAATAATACGGCCCACCATGCGAGGAAGACCAGGATCATTACAAATAATGCCCGGAAATACAATATGAACATATGAGGAATGTATACATAGATAAAACCAAAGAACAAACGCACGAGTACCAGTCCACGGCTTATTTTCTCAGGGTAAGGAACGGTTAAATCAGTGAACTCGTCTGTACCTTTTACCCCAAATGCAGGATAACCGTCAGAAATATTAAAGGTCCTGGCCATTAGTCTTACACTCCACTTCATCATTCCCACCTGGAATTCAAACATGCTCTGCGGATATCTTCCTGTAAATAATACCACCCAGAAAGCTACAAACCGTAAAATGGCTGCCCATATTCCCACAAACATAAGGAGAAAATAGTGTGGAATCATAATGTAAATAAATCCAAAAAAGCTACGTAAGAGAAGTTCTCCCCTGGAATACTTCTCCTGGTGTTTAATTACTAATTTCATTTGATTTAGGTTTTGGTTATAATCAGATATAAAGTTCGAAAAAAAATTGAGATGTGCAAATTCCGGGGTGAAAGAATAATCAGAGAAGGCAATGGAAGCAAAAACAAACACAGATACTAAAATAGATGATCTGTTGAACCATTAAAGAATTCAATTGAACCCTGAAAGAATCCATAAGCTATGGGGTCTCTGGGTATAGGCGGAAATTACGTAATCGCGTCCGGCATGGATGCCAACATCGTGAAATATAAATGGACAGGCATGGTACAAGGCACCGGGATGTGCGTCAACTCTTAAAAAAACTGGTCCGGATCGCAAGTGCTGTCCTGAAACGGGACCTGCTAATCCAGCTTCAGTACGGCCATAAATGCGCTCTGGGGTACTTCGACATTACCTACCTGGCGCATTCTCTTTTTACCTTTTTTCTGCTTTTCCAGCAGCTTGCGCTTACGGGTAATATCCCCTCCATAACACTTGGCAGTTACGTCCTTCCTGACAGCTTTCACCGTTTCCCGGGCGATGATCTTGGCTCCGATCGCTGCCTGGATGGCAACATCGTATTGTTGCCTTGGAATAAGTTCCTTCAGCTTCTCACAGATCCTTCGACCGAAATCATAGGCATTGTCCCGGTGGATCAGTGTTGAAAGGGCATCCACGGGTTCTCCGTTGAGGAGAATATCAAGTTTTACAAGGTCGGCTTTCTTTTCACCAATCTTATGGTAATCAAATGATGCATAGCCCTTTGAAATACTTTTAAGCTTGTCGTAGAAATCAAAGACGATCTCTGCAAGAGGCATTTCAAATGTAAGTTCAACCCGGTTGCTTGTAAGGTATATCTGGTTTTTAAGAATGCCACGCTTATCGAGGCATAATTTCATGATCCCTCCTACATAGTCAGCCTTTGAGATGATTTGTGCTGAAATATAGGGTTCATCGATCTGGGTGATATAATTAGCAAGGGGCAGCCCGGACGGATTATGAACCTCAATGATCTCATCGCTGGTGGTATGTACGGTAAACGATACGTTTGGAACCGTGGTGATCACATCCATATTGAATTCACGGTCAAGTCTCTCTTGTATGATCTCCATGTGAAGCAATCCAAGGAAGCCGCAACGGAAACCAAAACCAAGTGCAGCCGAAGATTCGGGAACAAAGGTCAGTGATGCATCATTGAGCTGTAATTTCTCAATTGAGGAGCGCAGGTCTTCATAATCATCTGCATCAACAGGGTAGATCCCTGCGAAAACCATTGGTTTCACATCCTCGAATCCGCTGATCATTTTTGCACACGGCCTGTCGACGTGGGTAATGGTATCTCCGACCTTTACCTCCCTTGATGTTTTAATTCCTGAAATGATGTAACCGACATTTCCTGCACTCAAGGTTTTTCTCGGTTCCGGTCTTAACCTCAGAACCCCGATCTCGTCGGCTTCATATTCCTTCTCAGTATTTACAAACATCACCTTGTCACCCTTATTCATGGTGCCGTTCAGGATCCTGAAATATGCATATATTCCCCTGAATGAATTGAATACGGAGTCAAATATAAGAGCCTGGAGGGGTTTTTCAGGATCTCCTTTGGGGGCAGGGATCCTTTCAATGATCGCCTCAAGGATCTCCTCTGTTCCCATCCCTGTCTTCCCGCTGGCTTCAATTATTTCTGCTCTTGTGCAGCCAAGCAGGTCCACGATCTGGTCCTTTACATCTTCAGGCATCGCACTGTCCATGTCCATTTTATTGAGGATCGGGATGATCTCAAGGTCGTGTTCCAGCGCCATATAGAGATTGGAGATCGTCTGGGCCTGGATGCCCTGGGTGGCATCAACTACCAGCAATGCCCCTTCGCAGGCAGCAATGGATCTCGAAACCTCGTATGAAAAGTCAACATGACCGGGAGTATCGATCAGGTTCAGGGTGTATTCCTTCCCTTTATAGGTGTGCTGCATTTGAATTGCATGACTCTTGATCGTGATCCCTCTCTC
>CAYSAH010000435.1:0-3673 GCA_964428945.1 uncultured Bacteroidaceae bacterium
AAAAAGAGCCTGCATCTGCTGTGGATAAACCAGGTTGGTCGGACTTCCGACAAGCGTAGTTATTCCCCCGATAGAAGAACTGTATGCAATGGCCAGAAGCACTCCCGTAGCATATTTACCTATCGTTTCCCCGGGAAGATTTTCCTCCAGCTGGGAGATAATGGAAATAATAATGGGTAGCATCATCAAAGTTGCAGCTGTATTGGATATCCACATTGAAAGAAATGCAGTTGCCAGCATAAATCCAAGTAAGATCTTTCCCGGGCCCAGCCCCACCCAGGTCATGATCTTCAGGGCTATCCGCCTGTGCAGGTTCCATTTTTCCATCGCCAGGGCTACCATAAAACCTCCTAAATAAACAAATATGATATGATTCATATAGGAAGTGGCAATCATTTTCCCAGGTACGATCCCCAGGATCGGGAAGAGTACCAGAGGAACAAGGGCTGTGACGGCGAGAGGTATTGCTTCTGTGATCCACCAGCTGGCCATAAGCAATGCTACAGCAAGGGTTGGGGAAACCAGGGGCCTTTGCGGATCCAGGTCAGTAAATAAAAATACAGCTGTAAAAAGAATGATCCCTGTGTATAATCCAACTGATTTCCTTGTTAATCTCATGCTTGCCCCCTATGATTAGCATACTGTGATCTTTCCCCCGGCCTTCTCAAGAATGCCTACCGAATCGAGCGCAAGTCCATGCTGCCTGAAAAGACCTTCAACCCCGGCAACAGACCCTTCTTCGACAGCAACCAGCAATCCGCCGCTTGTTTGTGGATCACAGAGTATGAAGCGCCATTCCTCCCGGGAAAGTTCAACTTTATCACTAACACTCTTCCAGTTTGTTCTTGTTGCTCCCGGCATGCTTCCCTTATCGATATACTCCTGCAGACAATCAAGTTTGGGGATTTTACTGTATTCTATCCTTGCCGAGAGTTTGCTCCCGTCACACATTTCTGCAAGATGGCCAAGAAAACCGAAGCCCGTTACATCAGTCATCGCCCGCACCCCCTTTATAGCTGCCAGCTCTTCCCCTATGTTGTTCAGTTTCATCATTGTCCGGGGAGCAATTTCTGAATGTTCTTCCTTAAGGATGCCCCTTTTTTGCGCAGTTGCAAGGATCCCTACGCCCAGAGGCTTGGTCAGGTAAAGACGGCAGCCTTCAATTGCAGTATCGTTTCTTTTAAGCTGATCGATTTTCACCCGCCCGGTCACTGCCAGTCCGAAAATAGGTTCCGGACTGTCAATACTGTGTCCTCCTGCAATAAGGATCCCGGCTTCTTTACAAGCTTCTCTTCCTCCTGCCATAACGACCGACGCAACTTCTGCTGATAATTTATCCATCGGCCAGCCCAGGATGGCGATTGCCATCAATGGAGTGCCTCCCATTGCATAAACATCGCTGATCGCGTTCACCGCAGCGATCTTTCCGAAAGTAAAAGGATCATCCACGATCGGCATAAAAAAATCGGTGGTGCTGATCACAGCGGTGCCATCTCCAAGATCATAGGCTGCAGCATCATCCCTGCTTGCATTTCCTACCAATAGGTTTTTATCCTTAAATTCGCTCATACTGCCAGGCAGGATCCTGCTCAGGTCATCCGGTGATATTTTACATCCGCATCCTGCACCATGACTGTACTGGGTCAATCTTATCCTTTCTTCACTCATAATTGAAATAAGTATTATAATTTTTTGTTTTGGGACTTCCTCCCGGCACATTTTGGCTATTATTGCATCACAGCAGCTTCATCAATGCCTCTATATTTGACTTTGGATCCACTGTATGCGACTCAATAAGAACAACCTTTCCCCGGTCCCTCCTGTTCAGCCCTTTCAGGTAGAACTTATCGTAATAATCCAGTGTAATGATCGCAGTTTCCCTGAGCTCATCCCTTTCAAGCGCCTCAAGGGCTTCTTTGGTGCGGACACCTCCAAGTCTTTTGGCAATTTTATTCACCGAATTTACAAGCAATGATTTGTCAACCACGGCATAATCCTCAACAAGAAATTCTGCACGCAGCTCCTTGGGTATGTCAAGGAAGTATAGTTTGGCATCCCTCATTCGCTGAAACAGGTCCTGGGGTAAAAAGACCTTCCCTATATGGATACTTTCATCTTCCAGCCATACGGGCCTGTTGAAATCCAGCTTTCTCCATTCCCAAAACAATAAATTTGTAAAATGCTCATTGTTTGGCTGTTCAGCTTGTCCAATTGATCCAAAGGCTGAACCCTTGTGATGGGCTATTCCTTCCAGGTCAATGACCTGCTGTCCGTGGTCCCTGAGGTGCTTCAGGATCTGTGTTTTTCCGCTTCCTGTATAACCACCAAGGATCAATAGCTCCTCAGGCATCATGAATGCATCCAGTGCATGCGTTCGAAAAGCTTTGTAACCTCCTTCAATCACATAGATGTCGCCGACTCCGTTCGCTTCGATATGTTCTGAGAAAGCTTTGCTTCGCATCCCTCCCCGCCAGCAATAAACAGCGAGCTCACCATCCCTTGCTGCTTTATCAGCTTCCGCTACAAACTGGTCCAGCTTTGGTTCAACAAACATGTAACCAAGATCATATGCCCGCTCGCTGGATTCCTGCTTGTAAACGGTCCCGACCTCCGCCCTTTCCTCATTTGTAAAAAGTGGAATATTAACAGCCCCGGGGATATGCCCGCATTCGTACTCTGCCGGTGTCCTGACATCAGCAATTGGCATCAACGGTTCAGCTGAGAGATATTCTTCTATGTTGATTCGTCGGATCATCCCTGCAAATGTAACGATATTGGTTTATGTTATTTTATAGAGACACGGTAATTTACACCGCGCCGGCCAAGATATGCAAGCAGATAGTTAAAGCATTTCTCATTACTTCCAACGGTCTCAGGTGCAAGAACTCCGTGGGTATTTACCATCCCCTCCAGGACCATCTCACCAACACCTGAACAGGTGAAACCCGTCGTTCTGGCCATTGAAAGGGTGTCTGTCTGCGGATCATACCTGTCGAAAAGATCGTATTGATACGATACCTCTTTGCCGGATTCGATCCCTTCAATATTGACACGCATTACAGTAAATTCAGCTTCTCCCTTTTCAAGTTTCCATTTCGGAAACAAAAGCTTGGCTGTTAAATCAATAGGACGTATCATTTCTCCTTTAACTTCTATTTCATCATAGGAAAAATATCCCAGCTCCCGAAGTGCTTTCAGATACTGAATGGTCCCAGGGTACCTCAGCGTTTTTTCCACCATTTCGGGAATATGGGACATCGTGAAAAGCAGGGATCTCAGCCCATCGGAATTCCACTCCTCCAGTGTGCCGACCTCTTCGAATTCAACTAATTGTGGTTCCGATAAAGCCGGCAGGCTTATTACCCTTCCTCCCCGCATGATTCTTGCAGGCCTGGTGTACTCCTCTATACAATCAATGGGTGACCATGAAGACTTGTATTCAAGCGGCCATGTCCGCAGAACGGGCAATCCTCCGACAATACATTTGTAGCTTTTAACATCCATCAGCCTGTTGTGATATCCAAGGATGGCATTGCACATTCCGGGAGCCACGCCCATATCGGCCACAACAGTTACATTGTGCTCCTTTGCAAGGGAATCCAATTCAAGGTAATCCTCAGGACAAAATGAAATATCGACCATATTTTTACCATTCAGGATCACCTGTTCCATA
>CAYSAH010000436.1:0-3228 GCA_964428945.1 uncultured Bacteroidaceae bacterium
AATGACTACAGCCTGTTCCTTGCATCAACATCTTCGTCAAGCACCCAAATCCCATCAATAAACCTGAAACCATCGTATGATCCGTCAGGTCCATAAAACTGGTAATTCCCCTGGTAGATCGGATGCAGGGGAACGATATGATCAAACACGATCATCTGAAGCTCCGAATTGTAACGTAAGGAAACCGCAACATCTGCAGAATATTCCATAATTATCCTGTCCTTCACTTTGCCCCCAACCAGAAACTGATCCCCCCTGAACACAGGTTTTCCTCGTTGGATAGCCATTACCTCAACAGTTTTCAATGAACTGTTTGCATCATTGAAATCTGCACCAATCAGCGTATAAAACAGCTTTCTTTTAAACTTTGTTGTTACAATTTCGTAATAGATCTTAGCATGCCAGTTATCAATTTTCTGAGGAAAATCTTCAGACCTGGTCTCTTCTGAATCTGAAGGAATCAATTTATATATCTCGGAATTCCCACCTCCTTTATCAATTTGAATATAAGCTGAATAATGATATTCATTCCTGTTAACCATGTACAGCCAGGAGAAAACCTTAACCACTCCGTCTTCAGACTTTAATTTTCCTATTTTATCAAGTTTTTTCCATTCGAAATTAAAAGCTCCGGGTTGGTTCAACGCTTCTGAAAACAAGGAATCAATAGCATAACAGGTAGCCAGGTTTGTTCCGATTATTTCCTCATTATAAAGACTTTCAAACATATATTTCAGCTGATTTTCAGCTGTTACCAGGTTGATATAGCTTTTCTCCTCCTGCGAAAATCCTGCAAGGTTCAATAGAAGTAATAAACCAAATCCAATAATCTTTTTCATTCTCAGGTTTACAATTAGAACGGGCAGATTAATAAAAACTTATATCAACGCACTATTCATTGCTTTCAATAACAGTAGCGCGGATTCATTTACCTCTTCCCTTGATATGTTCAGAGGAGGCGCGATCCTGAATGCATTATTGCAAAACAGGAACTGGTCGACTATTAAGCCGTTTTCAAATATCTTCCTCAACAACAAGTTGCCGGACACCATTTCGTTGAATTCAACTGCCAGGAATAGCCCCTTTCCCCTTATACAGGAGATCGCGTCATGAACTAAAATCTCCCTGTAAAGTTCGCCCATATCACGGGCATGTGAAATAAGCCCATTCTCCATAATAAATTTCTGAGCAGCCAGTCCTGCAGCACAGCAGACAGGGTGCCCTCCAAAAGTTGTTATATGACCCAGGGGAGGATCAAAGGTAAGTGTTTTCATTATTGATGAAGAGCTTACAAATGCTCCTAAGGGCATTCCTCCACCAAATGATTTTGCAAGGCAAAGAATATCGGGTACAATTCCATAATGCTCATAAGCGAACAATTTACCTGTCCTGCCAAATCCAGTCTGTATTTCATCAAGGATTAAAAGTGCACCTGTTTTATTGCATCTCTCCCTAACCTTCTTCAGAAAATCACCAGTTGGCTCTATTATTCCAGCCTCTGCCTGGATGGGTTCAATAACAACAGCTGCAGTTTGCTCAGAGATGCTTTCCAGGCCCATCTCATTATTGAAATCAATATGGCTTATTCCAGGCAAAAGAGGAAGGTAACCCGAATGAAATCTTTTATCCCCCAGGATACTCAAGGCTCCATGAGTACTGCCATGATATGAATTGTTAAATGCTACAATTTCCGGGCGGCCTGTAAATCTCTTGGCAAGTTTCATAGCACCTTCAATGGCCTCACTTCCCGAGTTAACATAATATACATTGTTAAGCGATTCAGGAAGATTCCGTACAAGCCAGCCTGCATATTCCGTTTGAGGCGATTGGATGAATTCTCCATATACCATCAGGTGCATATAAGTCTCTGCCTGCTTTTTAACTGCTTCAACAACAGCAGGATGTCCATGACCGAGATTAGATACTGAAACACCTGATACCAGGTCAAAATACCTTTTTCCCTCAGGGGTATAAAAAAAGACCCCTTCTGCTTTTTCAATTTCAAGCTGAAGAGGATTTGCGGAAGTTTGTCCCACGTAATTAAAAAACAATTGCCGATTTGAAATCGTCATGGACAGCTTTCTGCGAATTATTGTCTATTTGATGATTAGGTTGATGTCCTTCATCAATTTTTCCTTGTAGGATTTTCCAATAGGAATCGATTTTGCAGTTTCTTCTGTCCTTACAATTACTGAATTATCTTCAATTACGTCGATCCTGCTGGTATTAACAATAAATGACCTGTGAACCCTGGTAAACTTCTTTGAAGGTAGTTTTTGCTCAATGGCCTTCATTGTAAAGTGGATTGTAAATTTATCCTTGAAGGTATTGAATATCACATAATTTTCGAGGGCTTCGATCCAAAGTATATCATCATATTTCAGGCGAACCAGGGTAGAATTCTTCTTGATAAATAATTCATTACCGCCCTCAATGTCGGTTAACTGATCACGATTTCTTTTTTCAACCCTTTCAACAGCCTGCAAAAAGCGCTTATAACTTACAGGTTTGAGGAGGTAATCAGTTACATCATAATTATAGGAATCGACCGCATATTTGCCCTTTGAAGAAAATATGATCACCTGGGGCTGTCTTAATAAACTGTCCAGGAAATCTATACCTGACATTTCAGGCATTTCGATATCAAGAAAGATCAGGTCTATTGATTCATCTTTCTTTAAAATATTGATACAATCAACCGGATTAGAAGAAGAATACTTAAGCACCAAATCATCGGTTTTGGAAATAAATTCCTCAAGGATCCTTCTCGAAAGACCATCATCATCCAATATCATACAATTCATAGGCTCAGATTTAATCATCGAAATACTTGTGCTAACCACACAAATATCTCAATTAATCAAAGGTAAAGAATAAAATCAAATTGCAGAAGCAATATAAGTTAAAAATCAAGCTATATATCTTTTTTTAAAAACATTTTCAATTATAGCAGCTTTTTTAATCGAGTTCCTGTACCATCTTAAACGAATTGCCTCATTTTCAATGTCTTTTAGTTTCCAGTCAAGCCCAGACTCTCTCAGAAGGAATGTCAGTTGATTCAGAATTATTGCAACTGAAACAGAAATATTCAGGCTTTCTGTAAATCCAAACATTGGAATCTTAAGGAATTCATCAGCAAGCTCCATGGCCTTTTCAGAAAGTCCCCTGCGTTCAGTACCAAACATTAAAGCAGTTTTACCGGCAGACAGATCAAAATCATGAATAGGC
>CAYSAH010000436.1:3238-3658 GCA_964428945.1 uncultured Bacteroidaceae bacterium
GGGGCGTCGTTGCAACGATCCTGTAACCTGCATTCTTCAGGGTTTCAATGGCAGCGGCTGTATTATTTTTTTCCTTATTGTATTTGTACAGTGAAAGCCATTGTGCGGCACCAAGTTCAACATCCGGATTCAGGTCATACCTGTTCCTGTTCTCAATAATATGTACATCCTGAACACCGAAGCAATCGCAGGATCTCAAAACTGCACTGGCATTTTGAGATTGGAAAATATCTTCAAGGACAACTGTCAAATATCGTGTCCTGTTAGCCAGCACCCTTTCAATCAGATCGAGCCTGTTTTCATTCACCATTGGGCGAAGGAATTCCATGAGTGCTTTTTCGTAAGGGGTCATAGTCATCTGAATATTATAGTTTCTCAAAAATAAAAAAGCCGCCCCATATTGAGACGGCTTTTCTAAAA
>CAYSAH010000437.1:0-3656 GCA_964428945.1 uncultured Bacteroidaceae bacterium
AACGGCCAGGATTGTAAAATTCAATGCGTTCATCATAAATTTTTACAATTGAGTCTGATGCGGAACGATAATCGCGGTGAATTATCATATATGTAAATTGATATATTATGCAAATATTTTTCATTCGATAAATATACAATTATTGCATTCAAGATAGTCCCATTCATTTACTTCACATAACCACTTTCCATAACTTTTATATTTAAAGGAGGTAAAACCTCTAAAATATTAAGTCATTATGGAAGAAAAACAAAAATTGTCGGAAATTACACCCGGCCTCATCCAGCTGTTAAAAGCTAAGAAGTACAAGGAAGCTTGTATAAAGAAGTACATTCATACCTGGAAGCATTTGGAAGCATACATGATCAAATCAGGTATCGCTTGCTATTGCAGGGGTGTTGGAGAAACTCACATTAAAGATCGGTTCGGCTCTGTCCCGTACTGTGACCTTAAAAAATCTGTGAAGGGCAAAGTCCGCCATATCCAGGTGTTGTCAGATTACCAGGAGAAGGGTATCATCACAGGGAAACGCTTGAAAGTTCCCGTAATTACCTTCGCCGGTAAGTTGGGAGCCCCTTTCAATGGGTTCATTGAGTATTCGAAAGCCTTAAAGCGCAACGGGTCGACTATCCAGCGATATAAGGAACGCATCAACTCACTGTACCAGGATTTGCAACATTCCGGTCTGGACATATCTGGCATTACCGCTCCGTATATGGTGCAGTACATATCCCGTTTGGACAGGATCTACCGTGAGGTTGCCAGGAACAATACCCTTATGACAATAAGAGTGTTTCTTCGGCACCTATGTTCGGAAAGCCTGCTTGAGAACAATCAGGCGGAATACTGGATGTCCATACTGAAACCCAGATCAGTGAGACAGCCGAAGATACCATCTGTTTACTCTTGCGAAGAGGTGGAAAGGTTGATTGCGGCTATCGACAGAGGAAATCCGCAAGGGAAAAGGGATTATGCCATGGTTCTTCTTGCAGCCAGGTATGGTCTGCGTGTATCGGATATCATAGGATTGAGATACTGTAACCTTGACTGGGAAAACAACCGGATAGTTTTGTTTCAGCAGAAAACCGGCAGAAAGGTGGAATTACCACTTTCTGAAGAGATCGGCAGTGCCATCATTGAATACCTGAAGTTCGGCCGTCCCGATATCAATGAACCCTATATTTTCATTGCGGCCCATGCGCCATACGGTAAACTTACAAGTGCAGGAATGCATAGAACGATTACGGATTACATGCGGCAGGCTGATATCGGCTATGAAGAGAGGAAACATGGGCCACATGCTTTGCGCCACAGCCTTGCCACGAATCTTCTTCGTTCAAACGAACCGGTGCCAGTTATATCCGAGATACTGGGACACTCCAGTACCGAATCAACCATGTGCTACCTGAGGGTTGACTTCAATCAATTGAAACAGTGTGCGCTGGAAGTTCCCTGTGTGCCTTCGTCATTTTATGAAAACCTATATGAGTAAAAGTTTTAATCACGGTATTTATACTGCCTTGATCAAGCAGTATATTGCATACAAACGTAGCCTGGGGTTCAAAATGGAGGACACCGAAGAAAGGCTGAGAAGGTTCGACCGACTGACAATTACCCACGGGGAAACTTCCATAGGTATATCCAGGGAACTTTTCAAAAAATGGAGCATCTCCCTGCCAGAAGAATCTGCTACTAACCGGTATGGCAGGATCTCCATGCTCAGACAGTTCTCATCTTATCTGCAAATGATCGGGTATAACTCATATATCCCCAAACTTCCTAAATACAGGTCTACTTTTATACCCCATATCTTTACAAAAACAGAGATAGCAACAATTTTCCATGCAAGTGACAAACTGTTCCTTAAACGAAAATATATGTACTCACAGATATGTGTTATGCCGACATTACTGCGAATGTTATACAGTACGGGATTACGTGTGGGAGAGGCATTGGAACTAAAACACAGGGATGTGGATCTGGACAAGGGATTCCTAATGCTAAGGGTTTGCAAAAACGGACAGGAGCGTGTGGTTCCCCTATCCGGGTCGCTGATTGAAATATGCAAGGACTACTATGCCTACAAGCAAAAACAACTAATCGATACCGATCCTGCCACTTATTTCTTTACTGCACTGGACGGAAGCAGGTGCAGGCCCGTAACGGTATACGAACACTTCAGGACAGTGCTTTACAAAGCCGGGATATCTCATAAAGGCCGCGGGAAGGGGCCAAGGCTGCATGATCTGAGGCATACGTTCTGCGTCAATGCGCTGGTAAAAATGTCAGAGGCCGGAATGGACCTTTATTACTCGATGCCAGTCCTGTCCACTTATGTGGGGCATCAATCCATCGAAGCGACAAATAAATATGTGCGCCTTACTTCCGAAATGTACCCGGATTTGCTCGACAAAGTCAATTCTGCATATAAATACATCTTCCCGGAGATCGGGATTGATGATTCCGACTTCAAGTGATTGAACTTAAACTAAATAAAAATGAAAACTACAGATTTTTCTAAATACCTGACTGATTACCTGGCACATTACCTACCCAATGAATGCGGGGCCTCTCCCAATACCATACAAACCTACAGTATTACTTTTACGATTTTCCTCAGGTATATGAAGGCCGAAGAGGGAATAAGCCCGGACAAGCTTTGCCTGAAAGATATCTCAAAACAACGGGTAATCAATTTTTTGGAATGGATTGAAAACGACCGCAAATGTAGTGTCTCAACCCGAAATGCCCGGCTGGCTGCGCTACACTCTTTCTTCAAGTATATCCAATACCGTGATATGAAGGGAATGGAGGTGTGGCTGGAGATCCTCTCAGTTCGCTTCAAAAAAAGTGCAACACCTGAGATATCCTATCTTACCGCTGATGCAATGAAAATGCTTCTTATGCAGCCAGATACCAGTACCCGCAACGGAAGGCGCGACTTGGCGCTTCTTGGACTGATGTACGACAGTGGGGCCAGGGTACAGGAAATAGCAGACCTTACACCTTCGGACTTCAGGTTCGAAGGGATCACGACTGTCAGGTTGAAAGGAAAGGGCAGAAAATCCCGGATTGTCCCTCTGTCCGAAAGCCAGGTCAGAAACATAATGAGCTATATGCAGGAGAAACATCTTTTTGAACCGCATGCAAGTGCTTATCCATTGTTTGGTAATCCTCAGAACGACAAACTTTCACGAGTGGCAATTCTGGCTATTGTAAAAAAACATGCAGCATTGGTCCGTATGAAAAATCCAACGATTATACCGGATAATATCGGATGCCATTCCCTTCGGCATACCAAAGCCATGCATATGCTGGAGGCAGATATCAACCTGATTTACATCCGGGACTTTTTGGGACACTCATCTATAACCACAACAGAGATCTATGCGCGAACAAACGCCAAAAAGAAAATGGAGGCCCTTCGAAAGGTAGATCCCAGCATTGTTCCTGACAGAAAAACATCCTGGCAAAAAGATGGAAAACTTTTAAGTTGGCTTAAAGAGTTACAACAGAAATATTAAAATGTTATGTAAAGCCTGCCTGAAAAAGAATGCGCGTTATATCCAGTTGTAAGGTGTATTCTTTTGCTTTTTTTTACATAATATTTTAGCTTGCATAAGCAATTTTATGGAAGCCTTTACATAAAACCATAT
>CAYSAH010000438.1:0-3653 GCA_964428945.1 uncultured Bacteroidaceae bacterium
CCGGTCACCTGATCCCTGATGCCTGACACCTGATGCCTTGCTCCTTGCTCCTTGCGCCTTGTGCCTCGCGCCTTGTGCCTCGCGCCTTGCTCCTTGCTCCTTGCTCCTTGCGCCTCCCCTTGCAAAATAATCCTTTCCTGCTTACATTTACGCCCGATGGAGTACCTCTACATTACCTGTATCGGCCTGCTTGTATTTTTCTCGATCTCGTTGCTGACAAAGAGAAATAAAGCCCTTTCGGAACAAATTTTTGCTTTCTGGATCGTGCTTCTGCTTATTACGGTGGTATCCTTCCTCCTGCATGTGAAGTCCCTCTCCGGGCGTTTCCCGGTTTTTATAACCCTCATTTGCGATTCACACCTGGTACACGGGGTATTGCTCTACCTCTACGTGAAAGCATTTACCGATCCGGCCTTTTCCCTGCAGAAAAAACACCTCTGGCATGCCGTTCCGGTTCTTTTGCTTGTTGTTTCAAAAATACTTCTGAATTATGTGTTCGGAGAGCTGGAGTGTTATACCGAGGGAACCTGTGCGGACGATGACGAAAACCTTTTTGTTAAACTTACCTACCTCTCCAAATATATCGTCCTGGGTATTTACGTGGTCCTTACCTGGCGGGTGGCTTCGCATTACCGCGACAATGCAAAAACACCGCGCGAACAGATGCGCTACAGCTGGGTGAGGCAGATCATCCTGGGAGTAAGCTTCCTGCTCAGCGGGATCCTGCTGCTCCAGTTGGGAAGGTACCTCTTCCCCGACCTGTTCTGGGAAAGAATGCTCCTTGGAAATACCCTGGCCACGATCTTTATCTTTATCTTTTTGTACATCGGGAACTCTTACACCTATATCTTCGTTTCTCCTTCAAGGAAAAGATTCCTGAACCTGAGCGAATCGTTCAACCCGAACAATTGCAGGCAGGAAGGAAATCAGAAGTCCTGGGAAGAGGTGTTTGGAAGGCTCGAAGCCTACATGCGCTCCGGGGAGCCCTTTAGGGAAGGACACCTGACTATCAATGAGCTTGCAGAAAAAACGGGGATTCCTGTGCTGCAGCTTAGCCAGGCGGTAAACAACATGAGCGGTAAAAATTTCAACGATTATATCAACAGCTACCGTGTCGAAAAACTCAAACTCCTGCTCGAAGATCCTGCGAACAGGAAGTACAAGATCATGTCGCTGGCGTATGACTGTGGTTTCACGTCAAAATCGTCACTCATAAGGATCTTTAAAAATCAGACCGGGCAAACCCCTTCGGAGTACGCTGCGAGGATCAGTTAATGCTAAAGCATTCTGTAAAGGTAGCGGTAGTGCGCCTCCATTACCGGATCCCTTTGCTTCTGCCTCTTCTTAAGGATCTCCTTTGCCTCCCTGATCTTCTGCCAGATCAGCGGGTCGATGATATTGGTGGAAGAGGATGTTTTTGCAGCATTCGGAGAGGACAGGTCCGGACCCTCTTCCTCAGTCGCTTCAGGAACCCTGATTGGGCCCGCCGTGGTCATGGAAAGCAGGTTCCTTACATAGCTGGCCTGCAGGTTCCTTTCATATTCATCCAGGGAAGCCTTCTTCAGGGTCTTCTTCCAGATGTGCTCATGGATATCGTCCAGGTATTCCTGGCAGGTATAATCCGCATGGTACATGAAGAGCCTTTGCAGGATCACCGCACTCATGATCTTATCAAGGGTGGCCGCCTGTGCCTTCATCAGGTCCATCTTTTTTGAGGCCGTCCTTTTCTCAATTCCTTCGTTCATGATCCAGGAGGGCTGATCTTCCAGTTGAGAGAACAACCAGTCGAGCGCCTGCTTCTGTTTTTCCTTTGCCACCGGTGTATAGTATTGTTCATCCTCCCCTTCCACAAGTTTATAGATATACACTCCGCCAAGGTAGGAGGAAACATGACCGATGTAGCGCTCGTACTGTTTCAGCACTTCCCCGTACATGTGATTCAGGTAAGTAAAATCTTCGTTCTCAAAGGTGGTCCATTCCACCAGGTGTTCCATGATGTATTTCGCATTGGCTGTGCCGTATTCACCGGCTTTGATCGCATCGTCGCCCAGGGCCTCATTTTGCGAGGATGGGTCCATGCATGGAGATCCCATTTGCTGGTCGCCATAACGGTACACAGGGTCACCGGACTTTTGGAGTATCCATCGGTTCAGCACCGGGACTTCCTCTTCGGGGGAAGACGCTTCCGCGATAGGCTTGTATCCCCAGGCAATGGCATACTTATCATACGGTCCCATTCGTGGTGGAAGGAAACTCACCCCTTCATCGCCGGGCTGTGCAATGTAATTGAAGCGGGCATAATCCATTATCGACGGGGTGGTGCCGTTTGCCTGGGTGAAGGAAGCAGAGCGCAGGGAATCTACGGGGAAGGCATAGGATGCCCGCATGTTGTGCTTGAGTCCAAGAACATGCCCAATCTCGTGGGCAGCCACGTAGCGGATCATTCCCCCGAGCATTTCCATGTCGGTATTTCGTTTCCGGGCATCCGGATCGGCAGCGGCACACTGGGCAAACCTCCAGTCGCGCAGCAATTCCGTTACATTGTGCCACCAGAGCATATCGCCCCCCAGCACTTCGCCGCTTCGCGGATCGATCCAACGGGGGCCCATGGAATTAGCCTTGGGCAGGGAGATGTAGCGCACGCAGGAATAGCGTATGTCCTCGGGATTAAATTCCGGATCATCGGTCGGATAATCCCTTGCAACAATGGCATTCCTGAAACCGATCTCTTCAAATGCCAGCTGCCAGTCTTCGATGCCCGCCATAATGTACTCCCTCCATTCAGCCGGGAAGGCATTGTCCACATAAAAAACAATTGGCTTTTCCGGCTCCACGAGCTCTCCGGCCAGGTACTTTTCCATGTCGTCCTGCCGGGGCCTGATATCAAACCTGTTGATGTACCTGAGCGTAGCCACACCAATGGTATCGGTGGAGAACTCCACCATTGAATTTGCGAAATACCCGATCCTGGGATCCTCGTACCTGGGCTGCATGGGAACTTCCGGAAGCAATAAAATGGACCGGTGCATCAACACACTGTAAGGATCTCCAGTATTGCTGTAGCTCATGTAGGTGCGCACCTGGATGTTCTCAGGGAAGCTCAGGACCTCCGTGATGCGGGTGGCATCCTTTTCAAGTTTCCCGGCTTTGTATTTTGCATTGAAGGGGGATACCGCCGGGATCTCTTCGGAGAAGAATTTCGTAATATTGATAACTGCGGCACTTGAATCTTCATTCAGTGCCTCGATCGGAAAACTCTGCAATACCGGGTCGATGCTGGTCCGCTTAACCGCAATATTCACAGGGTCATCTTCATCTGCCATGTAATTGGACACGACCTTGTGCATGAAAACGAAATTGTCATTTCGTGTGAACCGGATCAGGATCGGTGACTTTCTCATCTCCCCGGCAGCCACCTTCGTTGCATTGCTCACCTGTGCAACACGCGCACCCAGCAGCATATCCCTGCCCAGCATGTCATCGCTGATCTCGAAGTAATAATCGTCTTTTATCCGGATAAGATCAAATAAGCCTTCGGACCTCACGGCATCTCCTGACCTGAATTTCTCGTAACTCTTCTTTCCCTTTACCACCTTTGATTCCACGCTGTCCTTCTTCTCTCCATTGCCATTCTCGTCCTGGGCCATCAAATT